>CAJAYZ010000649.1 GCA_903949225.1 uncultured Planctomycetaceae bacterium | reverse complement strand
TGGCGCTCTATGCCCTGTGCGGCAAAGGGGCCCACCTCGCCACCGTCAACGACTACCTCGCCAAGCGCGACGCAGAGTGGATGGAGCCGATCTACAGCGTCCTCGGGATGTCGGTCGGCATCGTCCAGTCGCAGATGGGGTTTGATGAGCGCCGCGAGGCGTATGCCAAGGACGTGACCTACGGCACGGCGAAGGAGTTCGGATTCGACTTCCTCAAAGATCGGCTCATGGGGCGCGAGATTGCCGAGGGGCGCGGCGATCTCGGGGCGATGCTCACCGGCCACGCCACATCGCAGGCTTCGAAACTCCTCCAGCGTCCCTATTGGTTCGCGCTCGTCGACGAGGCAGACAACGTCCTCATCGACGAGGCCCGCACGCCGCTGATCATCTCCTCGCCGCCGGGAGAGGCTCAGGCGACCGAGGAATCGTTGTTTCGTTTCGCAGCCGGGGCCGCGGCCCTGCTCGACATCGACGAGGACTTCGAAGTCGACGTGCAGAAGCAAAGCTGCGAGCTTCTCGGGCCGGGCCGGAGCCGTGTCCGGGCGCTCGAGCGCCCCGCGCTCCTCGAGAGCCTCAGCCTCCTGGCGCTCTACGACGCGGTGGAACGGGCCCTGCGGGCGCGGCGGTTTTTCAACCGCGACCGGCAGTACGTCGTCCGCGACGGGAAGATCGTGATCATCGATGAGTTCACCGGCCGTGCCGCGGAGGGACGGACGTGGCGCGACGGACTCCATCAGGCGGTCGAGGCGAAAGAGGGGATCGAGGTGACGGTGCCCTCGGGACACGCCGCCAGGATCACGATCCAGGATCTCTTCGCCCGCTGGCCGCACCTCGCCGGCATGACGGGGACGATCGCCACCAGCGCCGGCGAGATCGGCCGGACGTATGACGTCGGGGTGGCGGCGGTGCCGACCAACAGGCCCGCAATCCGCGAGCGTCTCCCCGCCGTCGTCTGCGCGGCCCAGGAAGAGAAGTTTGCGAGGATTGTCGCCGAGACGGTGGCCGTTCATGCCACAGGCCGTCCGGTCCTCATCGGCACCCGGTCGATCGACAAATCGGAGGAGTTGTCGCGGCTCCTCACGGAGGTCGGCCTGACCCACACCGTGCTCAACGCCCGGCAGATCGAACGCGAGGCGGAGATCGTCGCCCAGGCCGGACAGCCGGGGCAGATCACCGTCTCGACGAACATGGCCGGCCGTGGCACCGACATCCGGCTCGGGGACGGGGTTTACGACATGGGTGGGCTCCACGTTATCTGCACCGAACTCCACGACTCGGCCCGGATCGACCGCCAACTGGTCGGCCGTTGCGGCCGGCAGGGGGATCCCGGCACCTGGCGGCAGTATGTCTCTCTCGACGACGACATTCTCGTGGCTGGCTACGGCCCCGATCGTGCCCGCCGGGTCGTTGCCAGGCTCCGCGCCGGGCTCGCCGGTGATCCGGAGCGACTCCTTGCCGCGTTCACCAAGGCGCAGCGTCTCGTCGAGCAGCGGCATGTCCGGCAGCGGCGGGTGCTTGAGTATGTCGAACGGCAACGGGCCGAGGCTCACATCCAGATGAGTCAGGATCCCTATCTTGATTCGGCCTCCTAAAGCCGCTCGTTGCCCTAGCTGCCCGTGGAAAAAGTCATCCATGACCGAACCGGCTGCGGGGCAGCCGGTGGCGCCAGTCCACTTGGAAAACCTCCGGTTTTTTCGAGTGCTCCGCACTCGCGACCGCCTCGTGCGGTCGGGCCGGCACTTTATCCACAGCCCGCTAGCTGCCCGGTCGCCCGACTCGGTCCCGTTTTCCGAGACAGCCTGGATCGGGCGTCAGATCGGCGTTGACTCGTTCTGCCACGTTTGTGACCCTCCTGCCCCCCCTATCCCCTGGGGAGCGTGGAAACGTGTCGAGGAACGAGATGGGTTTCAGCGGGCCGCTCCGATCGGCACCTCCGCAGCGTTTCCCCGCCGTGTGGCTGGTCGGGGTGGCTCTCGCGCTGATCGGCCCGCTCCCAGGCACGACCGCGGCCGATGCCCCGCAGCCGCCGTTTCCCCAGGCCGGTCCTTCGGCGGGTGACCAACAGGATCTGCCGCCGGACGGACAGGCTCCTTTGCCCGATCCGCCCCCACCGTTCCCTGCGGATATCACGCCCCCGACCCCGCCCCCAAACCCGGCCCCCTTTCCGACGACGGATCGCCTTGGCGATGGCCCGCAGGAACGCGCGGACGAGGCGACGGAGCCGCCTCGCGTGACTGGGTCGCTGCCAGGGGCCGCTGCGGGGGGCGAGCCGTTGGCTCCGGAGTCGGAGCCCGCTCCTCCCGACGGCACGATCTCGGTCCTCGTGCCGACGTCCTCTGCTCCGATCGACCCGGCCGGGCTGACCGGCGGGTTGACGGGGCCCGCCAATCCACCGGTGCCTCCGGGCATCCGTCCGGCGCCTCCGTTCGCTCCGCCTCCTCCCCCCCTGGCCCTGCAGGCTGCGCCGCCGCCGCTTGCGGCTCCGCCGAATCAGGCGGCTCCCCTGAACCAGGCGGCTCCCCTTGTCGCCCGCGGGCTCGAGCTCCCCTTCCCACTCGTGGCCGGCAGTCCCACCGCCGAAATCACCCCGCCGCGTCCCCTGGCATTGCTCGAGGCGCTGGAGCGTTCCGGCGACCGAACCCGCCGCCTCTGGATCACCCAGGCCTATTGGAAGCTGGCGGCGGCTGCGGCAGGAGTTCGTTTCGCTGCCGAAGCCGAGGAGCGGCTGGCGCTGGTGGCGCCGGGGGAAAGCTCTGACGACCTCGTCCTGCTCGACCTCGCGACCGCGACGGCCCGGGGCGAGAGTGCCACGGCGGGAGTCGAGCTCGTCACGGCACAGCAGGAGATCATTGATCTGGTCAGGCTGCCGGTCACCGATCCTCCGCCCTGGCCGGTCGACCGTCCCTTGACGGCTGCCTATCAGACCCACTTCGAGACTATTTTCGCCGGACGTCCGGCCACAGGGCGGGTGCGGGCCATCCATCGGCAGTTGCCGCTGGAGTATGCGGCGCTCGTGGCCCGCGCTGAGGCGGTCCGGGCCGCAGAAAGCCGGTTCGAGGCCATCGAGGCCCTCCATGCCAAGGGGAAGAAGCCGATCGGTGCGGTCTTGACGGCCCATGACGCGATCGTCCAACAGGAAGAGGCGTTGGTCCGCGCCGTCCGTGCCTACAACCTCGACATCGCCGAATATGTGATGGCCGTGGCCGATCTGTCGGTTCCCGACGAACGGTTTGCGACGATGCTCATCGGGCAGCCGACCCCCTGGCGGCAGCCGCTGGCGGCGCTTCCGTTTGCCGCCAGCGACCGGGTGGTGCCCGTGGCAGGGCAGTCGTTCCCGCCGGCCTCGTTCCCACAAAACTCGTTCCCACCGGCCTCGTTCCCACCAAGCCAGGCAAATCTCCCTCCTGACGTCTTCCCCGCCGGCACTCCCACGCTCCAGATCCCTCCGGCTGTCGCTCCGCCGGGGCTGCCCGATGGTGGGGGCCCGGGGACGAATCCAGTGACCCCGAATCGGTTCGCTCCCCCGCCAAACCCTCCGGCAGGGGCTTCGTTCCCGGCTGTCACTCCGCCGTTGGGTGGCTGAGCCTCGGCTTTCGGCCGGGCAGAAGAAGCAACGACCGGCTTGCGTCGGCGCCCCCGGCCGCGATGATTCGGTATGGCCACAGCTCCCCAGACTTCGACCTCTGCTCCCGCCGCGCCACCCCCTTCGTCGGGCTCGACGCCCTTCTGGGCCCCTGCTCCGCTGCGGATCGGCCCGGTGGTTGTTGATCCGCCGATCCTCCAGGCGCCGATGGCGGGCTACACGAACTTCGCCTACCGGCAGGTCGTGCGCGAGTTCGGTGGAGCGGGATTACTGGCCACGGAGATGATTGCTGCCCGCAGTGCGACCTGGCTGGAGACCAACCGCGGCGAACATCCAGACCGGCTGTGGGGAGTGCGGGATGAGCCGCGGCCGCTGGCGGTGCAGATGTGGGACAACGATCCCGACAATCTCGCCAGCGTCGGTCGGAGGCTCGCGCGGGACTTCCGGGTGAGTGTCGTCGACCTCAACTTCGGGTGTCCGGTGCGGCAGGTGACCGTCAAGGCCCACAGCGGCTCGTGGCTCCTCCGTGATCCTGGACGCGTCGGTGAAATCGTCGCGCGCGTCGTGGAAGCGTGCGACGGTGTCCCGGTAACCGCAAAGATCAGGCTCGGCTGTTCCGACGATTGCCGGACGGCCATCGAGGTGGCGCAGCGGATCGAGGAAGCGGGGGCGTCCTGCCTCACCGTCCACGGCCGCGTCGCGGCGCAGTTCTTCTCCGGAGAGGCCGATTGGGCCGCCATCGCCGCCGTGAAGCGGGCGGTGTCGCGGATGCCGGTGGTGGGCAATGGCGATATCGACTCTGCCGCCACGGCCGTGGCCCGGCTCCGTGAGAGTGGGGTCGATGGCGTCATGATCGCGCGCGAGGCGCTTGCCAGGCCATGGATCTTCGCCCAGACCGCCGCGCTCCTCCGGGGGGATCCGATGCCCCCCGATCCCGATCTTGCCGAGCAGAAGGAGCTCGTCCTTCACCACTACGACCTCGTCTGCCGGCGCTTCGGCGTCGAGCGGGGAACGCTCCTCATGCGGAAGTTCGCCTGCTCCTACGCGCAGGGCCTCGCCGGCGCCCGCGAGTTCCGGGGGCGGGTGTCGCGCGTCGAGACCCGCGAAGATTTTCTCGAGGTGATGCGGGTCAATTTCCCGTCGGCCCTGGCAAGCAGGCCGGAGGCCCAGTGACGCCCCGCCGGTAACAGCCGTAAAAGCGAAATAGTTTTCGCAGGCTTCATTGTCAAAAAAGCCACTGCGCGTAGAATGAGCTTATGAATCCCGACGCCAGGCCATCGA
>CAJAYZ010000648.1 GCA_903949225.1 uncultured Planctomycetaceae bacterium | reverse complement strand
GGCCTCGAGGCGCTTGACCAACAGCGACGCTTGGACATCGCCAGCGTTGAAGGCCGGCCCCGAGGTGCCCCCCCTGGCAAGTGAGGCGAAGGTCTCCATGGAGAGTTCACCGGATGCGTCGCCCTCGTGATGGCAGCCGACGCAGCGCGTGCGGAGGATCGCGGCGACGTCGCGCTCGAACGACGGCGCGGCGGTGGCGGCAGTGGTCGCGATGCTCGCGAGGAGAGCCAGGAGAAGCGCGAATCGGGGGATCATGGCAGGGTCCTGACACAGGAGACGGCAGGCAGACTTCGGATCAACATCAACCACCCGCCGCAGGATGGGGCGGGCAACCAAGTGGGCAAAAGCCAGGGATGGTTTTGCCCACGTAAAGTCAGTGTCGAAACAGGAACTCGCGGCTGGTCATCAGCGACCACCACAGATCTTCGACGGCGGCGCGCTTCTCTTCGGGGGGCACGGCGGCGAGCAAGTCAACGAGGGTCTTTCGCTCGGCGTCGGTGGGCCGGCGCGACAGGCAGCTGATCCACGCCTCGTCGACGATCTTTTCCGGCGAGGGATCGGTGGCGAGGAGCTGCGTCACCCGGCTCTCCTTCGCGGCGAGCTTGTCGTTGATCGTCGAGCCGTTGGCGAGATTGAGCACTTGGACGAGGCTCGGCTGATTCGATCGCTCGCACTCGCAGGTGATGTCGCGGGCATTGCGGCCGAAGACCTTCAGAAAAGGATTTTTCACGGCGGAGTCGTGGAGCTGGAGGGCCCGGGTTCCCTCGGCGTAGCCGGTCACCTTCTCGGTCGAGCCGTCGTTGAGAGCCAGCTCCGTGAACACCTCGCGGACGCCGGTGACGTCGGCGATCGCATCGGAGAGGACCTCGGCCATCAGCCGGCGCGGGTACGCGCGGGCGAACCAGCGCCGGTCGTCGGCGTTGCCGGGGAGGGGCGTGCTCGAGCGGCGGTAGGTTTGGGAGGTGAGGATCAGACGCATCAGGCTCTTGAGGTCGTAGCGATGGTCCACCAAGTCGGCAGCGAGCGCCGCCATGAGCGGCTCGTTGCTGGCCGGATTGCTGACGCGGAGGTCGTCGATCGGCTCGACGAGGCCGACGGCGAAGAAGTTGGCCCACACCCGGTTGACGATCGCGCGGGTGAAGTAGGGGTTGTCGGGCGCGGTGAGCCAAGCGGCGAGAGCCTCGCGGCGGTCGGCGGGGTCGCCGAGCGGCAAAGCCGGCGCGTCGAGCGGGGCCGGAGGCTGGGGCTTGCCGGTCCGCGGCTGGAGAAGCTCGCCGGAATCCTCGACAAACAGCGTCCGCTGGCCGTCACCGCCGCGCGAGTCGCCCCCCCAGCCCTTGGCGCGGACGCGCGAGAACAGGTTGGCGAAGGCGTAGTACTGGTCGTTGGTCCATTTCTCGAGCGGGTGGTTGTGGCACTTCGCGCAGCCGATCGAGAGGCCCAAGAAGGCTTGGCTCGTGTTCTCGGCCATCGTCTCCGGGTCTTGGTGGACGGCGAAGAAGTTCGTGGCGCCGTTGTCGAGGCTCGAGCCGCTGGCGGTGACGACGTCGCGGACGAACTGGTCCCAGGGGACGTTGGCGGCCACCCGGTCGCGGATCCAGCGGTAATAGGCATCGACCGCCTGGGGGCGGAGCTTCGAGCCGGTGACGAGGAGGATGTCGCTCCATTTATACGACCAGTAGTCGACGAACTCGGGGCGGGCAAGGAGCAATTCGACGAGCCGCTCGTGCTTCCCCGGGGAGGCGTCGGCGAGGAACGCGCGAACTTCCTCAGGGGTCGGGAGTCGTCCGATCGTGTCGAGGAAGGCGCGGCGGATGAACGTGGCGTCGTCGCAAGGGGGGGAGGGCTCGAGGTGGAGCTGCTCGAGTTGAGCGAGGACGAGGGTGTCGATGACGTTGGCCCGGGGGGCGGCGGCAAACGTGGCGGCGGGAATGTCGTTGGGGAAGGGGGCGACGATACGGGCGACAGCGATGCGCGAGGAGAACCAGGCGGTGACGGCCCCGGCGCCGTGGCCGATCGCCGTAACGGTGCCCGTCAGGTCGGCCGGGGCGGCCGGGTCGACGGTGGCTACCGACTCATCGGTGGAGGCAAACCGGGCCCAGCGGGTGACGTCGCGCGAGGAGCCGTCGGAGTAGCGGGCGGTGACGGTGAGTCGGGCGGTGGCGTCTTTTTGAAGGGTGATCTCCGGCGGGGTGACATCGATCCCCACGAGGGTCTTCTCGTCGGGCGACGGGCCGGGGCAGCCGGCAGAGATCCAGGCAGCGAGGAGCGCGTAGTCGGGGCCTGACGCGTCGAGCCGGAGGCCGCCTTTGTGGGCGACGGCCATCGTCGGCTTGGTGAGGAGGAGGCTTGCTCCAGGGTCTGTGGTGTCGACGCGGCGGCCGAGGGCCTCGCGGCTGATGGCGAGGTGGTCGGCCTGTGGGTCGTAGCCGAACAGCGAGAGGCGGAAGCCTCCCTTGCCGGCGAGGGCTCCGTGGCAGCCGCCGGTGTTGCAGCCTGCCTTGGAGAGGATCGGGACGACGTCGAGGGTGAAGCTCGGCGTGTCGGCGCGGGCCGTGGCCGCGAGGAGGGCGACGGCGGCGAGGAGGGGGAAAATGTTGTGGTTCATGGAGTCGGGGCCGCGCGATGGTACGGAAAGGAACGTTTAAAAAAGCTCATTGAGAAACGTTGTGGGTCTTCGGTCCGCGAGCCGGGGATGCCCGTGGCATCTCGCCGGACGTTCACTCCGGCCCTCCTGGCCTCCGTGCACT
>CAJAYZ010000647.1 GCA_903949225.1 uncultured Planctomycetaceae bacterium | reverse complement strand
CCGGCGGCGGTCACTTTATCCACGGCCTGCTAGCCGCCTCGGGCGTTTCGAGTCATTTCGAGACAGCCCGGTAGCGCGTCAGCCCGCAGGGGCCAACTCGTAGCACACGATCTCGTCGGCGTTGCGGAGATAGAGCCGGTCGCCGACTACCACCGGATGATTCCACGTCTTGTCGCTGAGGGCCTCAACGTTTCCAAGCTCCTCGTGCTTCTCCGGAGTCGCTCGCAAGAGCACGAGCCCTCCCTTCTCGCTGACCACCACAATCAGCCCGGAATCGGCGAGCAGCAACGCCTGCCCCTTGGCATACCGTCCGCCCTTCCACTTCCGCTTGCCATCCTCCAGGCCGATGCAGGCGAAGATCGCGCTGTCGAAGCCGTAGATGTTGCCGTCGTGAACGAGGATGTCGTTGTAGTCGGGCTTCATGTCGAGGCTCGTCCACAGCTCCTTCGCCTCGAGGCCGCTTTCGGTGGATGAAAACTCCACGAGTCTTGTGCCGGTTCCCATCCCGGCAGGGATGAGGAGCTTGTTGCCGTCGATCACCTGGGCTTGGCAGGCCCGGTAGCCCTGGTGGGCGAAGGGGTAGTCGTAAACCGGCTTGCCGGTCGCCGGCTCCAGGAAGTGCGCTCCGGAGTTCGAGAGCAGGCAGAGATAGTCGCGATCCAGAAGCCTGATCTTCTGCACGGAGGCGTATGACATCTCACCTGCCGGGGCTGTCCAGGCCACCTGGCCGTCGTCGACCTTGAAGGCGACGATTCCCTTATCGCCCTTGCCACCGGCATGGACGACGACGACGCCGCTGTCGACGCACGGAGAGCAGGAAAAGCCCCACATCGGCGGCTCCGTGCGCCCTGCCGCCGCCTTGAGGTCGGCTTTCCACACGAGGGCCCCGTCGACGGCGCTCACCCGCACGAGGACCCCTTCGGCCCCGAGCGCATAGACCGACCCATCGGCAAGCGTCGGCGTACCGCGCGGCCCGAGCCCACCGAGCGATTCGAAGAACCGCGACGGGGTCGCGTACGACCAGATTGGCTGACCGGTCTTCGCGTCGTAGCACGAAACGACTTCGTCTTCGAGGCGTTGCTCCTGCGTGAACAGCCGATCGGCGCCGATGGCAAACGAGCTCCAGGCCGGACCGATCCGCTTGCGCCACACCTCGCGCGGCGGATGGGCGACCCAATCGTCGCTGAATCGCAGGCCGTTCTGGGAGCTGTCGCCGCGCGGCCCGCGGAAATGGGGCCAGGGCGCCGACCCGAGGGCCGCGATCAGCGCCTCGGTATCGACCGCACCGTCGACGGCGACGTTTCCAGCCCGGCGGATCTCTTCGGTCGCCAACTGTTCCGCGGTTGGCTTCCAGCGCCAGTCGAATCGGAACGAGAAATCTCCCCACACGCCGTCGGTGCGGACGAGGGCCGAGTAGGCCGTCGCCAGAACGGCAAGCCCGAGGGCAAGCCCCGTGCGTCGGATGGAGAGCATGCGGCCAAAGATCATCGCACCAATCGCAAACGCCGCGATTGCCAAAGGGATTGTCAGCACGATCGGCAGCGGCCCGCGCATCGACGGATGGCAGATCAGCTGCTCGATCCCGACCACACCGACGAGGCCGAGGACGCCGAGGATCCGCTCAAACCACCGGGCTCGGCT
>CAJAYZ010000646.1 GCA_903949225.1 uncultured Planctomycetaceae bacterium | reverse complement strand
GCCTCCTGGGCCCGGGCCGATGAAACGGCCGGAACGGTTAGGCCCATGGCCGACATGAAAACTAGGGCCGTGCCGAGGACGCGGAGCGGAAACGGGCGCATGACAGATCTCCGGGGCGACAGGGCTCTTGGGGCTGTACCATCTTAGCAATGCCGGAAGCGCCGAAGCCGCTACGGCGCCTTGATGCCGAGCCAGACGCTCTCGACCCCCTCGGGGCCGAAGCGAACCGGGAGCGGCGTGGTGTCGGCGGTGCCCGCGATCCTTGCCGCCACGCGGATCGGCCCAGAGAACGGCTCGGCCGCCGTCATCGCGAGCGTCACCTTCTTCGCGGCATCTCCCTCTGGCGGCGACTGTATCGCCGCAGCGCTGACCCCCGGCGGCGGATCGACAAGAACGATGTCGAGCGATTCCTTGAAGCCATGCTCCCGGCCGATCGTGATCGCGAGCTCGAGCGGCTTGCCCAGCTCGCCCGACGCCCGATCGACGTCACAGCTGACCTTCACGCCCGGCAGATCGGGGCGGATCGTGAGCCGGTAGCCATGCGCCGGGCCCGATTGGCCGCGACGGTCGCGGACCAAGGCCGTGTAGACGCCATCGGCCGGAGCCTTCCACGAGAGGGTTCCCGCTGGCTCGTCGGTAATCGCCAGCCGCTTGCCTTCACCATCCTCAATCGCCAGGAGTGGATCGACAGCCGTGCCGATCGCGATCCCCTCGACGAGGAGCGAATAGGTCATGTCCTTCGAGGCGGTGAAGCGGTGGACGAGGCGCTGCTTCGGGGCCGTGAGCGACCCTGAAAACAGCACCGGCGGCGGGGCGTTTCCGCCCTCTGCCTGCGGCACGACCACCACCGGCATCTCCACGACAGGGAGGCTCACGCCGCCGCCGATTCCGTCGAGCGCGACGGTAACGCTGCGCCGGGCGCCGGTGGCGGATGGGGCGAGCGCTGCGGCGGGCACCGGAAGCGGGGCGTTCTCTGCGGGCAATTTCCACCCGAGCACGGCGACCTGAGAATCGGTCCTTTGCGAGATCGCCGACGGCAGCGTGGCGACGAGAAAGCCACGCTTCGAGAGCGTGAGCCGATAGACAAACGCTTCACCACCGGCGAGGCCGATCGTCGCGTCGGCGGTCTCGGGGAAGCCGTAGACGCGGACGAAATAATCTCCTGCTGCAGGTGCTGTGAAGACGACACGCGGGTCGAGGCCGGTAGCGTCGAGATTGCGAGCGAGGAGCGAGTGGCGGGCGTCGGCGACGTCGAGCGTGAGATCGGCCGCGGTGCCGAGGAGCCGATTGGCATCGGCCTGGGCGACGAGCGTCTCGCCGGCCGCGAGGGTGACCCGGTAGAGATCGACATCCCCCCCCTTGCCGAGCACGCCATTGACGACAACCACCGATTCGCCGACGGCGGTCGCTGCGGCGGGCTTGTCGTTGGGCTCTGTCTCCTCGATCTCAGGCAGATGGCCGACGACGAACCGGCGCAGGGCTGTGGCCCCCTCTGGGGTTGTGAAGCGCACCAGATGGACACCGAGCGCCGCCTCGGGGGCGACCGTCACGGCAAACGTCCCCGACTCCGGCTGCGGCTCCCAGAGCGTGCCGGGCCGCTCCGTCCACGCTGACGCCGGCCAGACTGGGAACGAGCCGGCCACTTTTACAGTGACTGACGTGCCACGCTGTGCGCCGGGTGGGAAGAGACGCGTAGCTTCTGGCGGCGCCGCCGACGCGGCGGAGGCAATCGCCAGGAAAAGGAAAAGGTGCCAGCCACCAAATCTGGGTGATTTGCGGCGGCTGCTTACCCATCTTCGCCAGATTTGGTGGCTGGCACCTTTTCTACAACCCACGTCAAAACAGCTCGCGGATCGGCGTCGGATCGCTGACGAGGAACGTCGGCCGGCCGGCTGGAGTCAGAAAGCTTTTCGAGGGATCGATGCCGAGCTTCGTGTAGACGGTGGAGACGAAGTTTTCGGGGGAGAGGACGCGCTCGCTTGCCGAATGGCCGAGCCGGTCGGTGGCGCCGATCACCTGCCCGCCAGGAGCACCGCCGCCGGCGAAGAGGATCGACATGGCGTTGGCCCAGTGGTCGCGGCCGGCTTTTGTCTGCCCGGGGAGCGTGGAGAGCTTCGGCGTGCGGCCAAACTCGCCCAGCGCGATCACCATCGTCGTCTCGAGGAGCCCGCGGGCGTCGAGGTCGTTGATCAGCGCGGCAACGGTTTTGTCCCAGGTGGGGAGCCGGGTCTTGAGGGCGTCAAACAGCGCGCTGTGGTGGTCCCAGCCGCCATCGTTGATCGTCACGAACGGCACCCCCGACTCGACGAGTCGGCGGGCGAGGAGAGCCTGCTGGCCGAAGGAGTTTCTTCCGTAGGCATCGCGAACACTGTCGGGCTCGGCGCCGATGTCGAAGGCGGCCTGGGCCGCGGGCGACGTGACGAGGTCGTAGCCGCGGGCGTAGTGCTCGTCGATGCCGCGGACCGGGTCGCCGGCGGCCGGATCGTCGAAGCGGGGAAGGCGATCGGTGAGGGCGCGGAGGTCGCGGCGCTCGGCGAAGCGCGTTCCTTCGACGGAGCGCGGCGCGGCGAGATCGCGGATCCGAAAGCTCGCCGAATTGGGATCGTCGCTAACGACAAACGGGGCGTACTTGGCGCCGAGAAAGTTCGGGCCACCGGAGCGGGTCATGCCGGCCAGCGCGAAGTAGCCGGGGAGGCCGTGCGGCGCCTGCCGCTCGTGCCAGGCGACCGAGCCCATGCTCGGGTGGAAGCTGACAAACGCACCGCAGCCGACCGGGATCCGCGGCGGGGCGCCGGTCATCATGTAATGGTTGCCGGCGCCGTGGTTGCCTTGGTTGTGGCACACCGAACGGATGACGGCGAACTTGTCGGCG
>CAJAYZ010000645.1 GCA_903949225.1 uncultured Planctomycetaceae bacterium | reverse complement strand
GGGCGGGCACCCTCCGCCGCCGATCGCCGGTGTGGTCAGACTGGGCGATTCAGCCCAGGAATGGCTGTCAGGCCGCGTTGCGCCGGAAGAGTTCCGCAAGGCCGAGGGCGCCTGCGAAGATGGAGAAAGCGCTCAACAGGCCGAGGGCGTTGATCTCGGTGGTCGAGAAAGCATCGGAGCCCGCCATCTCCGACGGAGCCCCGCGCTGCGGATACTTTTCCCCGCCGATGGTCGAGCTGATCGTGGTTATGAGCCGGTCGCGGTTGCCGCTCTCCCCGGGGCCATCGCGCCGGGAGTTGCGGTCTCCCTCGACGGCTCTCGAGACCTGGACAACGACGCCCTTGGGCCCCCCTTTGTCCGCGCTGTCATGGGCCTTGCCCGCTTGGGCTTCTCCCGGATGGACCGCGGAGAGCAGCATCACGGCCAACACCGCCATCGACCTCACTGCCTTGATGGCAATGCCGCCGGGGCTGGCTCGACCGTTGGAGCGGATGCGTGATGACCAGTGCATGGGAAAGACTCTGCGTGATCCCGGGGCGAGGCGATCACTCACAACGGAGGACGGGGGCTTGGTCCTCTTCGCCCCACCCGCGGTCGATGCTTGCGACGAGCAGAGAGGGAACTACCCCCCTTCAAAAACTACACCTGATACCAAGACCTTCAAAGGCCGCGATCCGACAAAATGCCGAAACGGGCACGGCGCGCACCAATCGGGTAGCAAGCGCGCACGAAACGGGCATGGCGCGCACGAAATGGCGCGTCCACCCGATCGCGAAGCGCCGCTGCCGCGGCGCGTGGGGCTGAAACTGGGCGACCGGTGGCGGAGGAATGCCTGGGGAGGATCACCGGGAGACGCCGGAAAGCGGGGACCTCGTCGACGCTGAAGTCTCCGCCCCGCGCGAAGAAGTCCAGGGAGCGTTCGCTGCCGAACTGCGGCTCAGAACGGCAGTGCCGACGGCTCCAATTCGACCTGGATCTACGGCTCTCCCCTCCGTCGTCGCGACGGTCCACACCATGTCAAAGGCGTCAAAGGCGGTCGCGGCACCGTCACCGTGGTGCTCGACCAAAGCGAGTAACGTGCCTTTTCCGAGGGCTTTGGCTGAAGGGTCGAGGATCGTCGCCAGCCTGGCTCCATTGGGGATCCACTCGGCGCCGACAGCGGAGGAAATGCCTTCGCAAAAAAAGGGGTCGACCGCCTGCCACCCGGCCGGTGTGGTCGAGAGCGTTTCCCCACGCGCCGGCAAAACCCCGAGAGCGGACCACACCGCGAGGGCGACAGCGGCGCTGGTTTCAAAGCGACCCAGAGTGACTTTCAAGGGAATCCTCCTCTGAAAGATTGGGGAGCCGGTCGATGGTGGAACAAGCGAAGTGAACGAGCCGGGACGTGGGGCTCGGGAGCCGCATCCTTGGGCAAAACGCCCCCGCTCATTGCCCTAAAGACACAAAGTAGCTCAAGTACCTAGACAACCGTCAACACGAAAAAAAAGCACAAAATGCCGAAACGGGCACGGCGCGCACGAAACGGGCATATCGCGCACCAATCGGGTCGTAGCGCGCACGAAATGGCGCGTTGAGTCGCCTTTCGGCGAGCCTCCCTGACGGAGCGGGTCGATCGATCACAGACAGACTGCTATCGTGTCGCCCTAGGCTTTGCCGCGATCGTTCGCTGGCCAGTCGGTAAGCCTTCGCAAGTCGGGAAGACTTCGCAGGCCAATACGCCTCCGCAGGCAGTTACGCCTCCGCTTGTGGCCCTCCCTCTCCCTTCCTCGCCTTGAGGCACCACCAGCTCATGGAGCAGGCTTCCGTCAGCCGACAGCCCGATGCGAGCCTGACTGGCGTCGTGTCGCCGCGGATCGCGGCGCTTCGCGACTCGCTGCCGCGCTGGAAAGAGCGGATCTTCTGGTCCTTCCAGGTGTTGTTCTGGACGGCGATCGCCGCGGTCGTGCTGGGGCTGAGCATTGCCATGGAGCCGACCGTGCCGACGCCGTGGCCGGCGTGGGTGCTCCGGGTGGGCACCGGTTTCTTGATCTCGACCATCGTCTATCTGGTCTTCGAACGGGCCAGGCTCCGCGGGGTGTCGCGGCGGGTGCGGTGGCCGCTGATGATGGCGGCGTCGCTGGTGGCCCTCGGGGCTTCGGTGCTGCTGATCGCCGCGTTGATCGGCGGCCCGACGCCCTGGAGCGGGGCGCCGTTTGTCGGGCTGTTCGTGCCGAGGCTCGTGACGACGTTCTTCTGGTGCGCGAGCATCTTCGGGCTGGAGATGATCGAGGACTTGCACAAGACCGAGATCCTTCTCGCCGAGAACGAGGCCACCGCGGTCGACCTCGAAAATCGCATGCTCCGCGCGGAGGCTGCCGCCCGGACGCTCGAGCTCCAGCAACTCCAGGAGCAGATGAACCCCCACTTCCTCTTCAACGCGCTCAACGCCGTCCTCGCCACGAAAGACGACCCCGACGCCGTGGAGAGCGTGATCCGCGACCTCGCCGATTACCTGCGGTTTGTCCTCGGAGAAGCCGGGACGTTTGAGCCCCTCTCCCGCGAGCTGCACGCCCTGGAGAAATACCTCGGCGTGCAGCAGGCCCGATTCGGGAAGAATCTCATCTGCCGCGTCACCTGCGACCGGGCGGCCCTGGCCGCGCTCGTGCCGCCGATGCTCATCCAGCCGCTCCTCGAAAATGCCCTCAATTACGGCAGTCAGACAAGCAGCATGCCGCTGCGGGTGAGCGTGACGGCCAAGGTGGTGGATGACTGGCTCGAGGTGGTGGTCGCCAATTCAGGCCGTTGGGTAGAGCCGGACAAGATGCGATCCCCCTCCATCGGGATCCGCTCCCTCCGCAAGCGGCTCGCCCTCCTTGTCGACAAGGCCGCCACCGTCGACACGGTCATCGACCCCGATCTCGATGGCGGATGGGTGCGCGTTGTCATCCGAATGCCTGCCACGCTCAAGCGCCCATCGACCGATGAGCCTGATCAGACCCCGAACGACGCCCCGAACGACGCCCCGAACGACGCGCTCGATCGCCCCGCCCCCCCGACAACCGCCTGACGTCCCCCGCCTAGTTCCGCCTGTTCCAGGACCTCGCCATGATCTCCGCGCTCCTTGTCGACGACGAGCCTCGTGCCAACGAGATGATGCGAAAGCTCCTCGCCGCCCACAAGGAAATCAGCGTCGTCGGCGTCGCCGAGAATGTCACCGAGGCCCGCAGCTTTCTCGAGACGACGCCGCCGGATGTCGTATTTCTCGACATCGACATGCCTGGGGACAGCGGCCTCGACCTCCTCATGAGTGTGCCTGACGCCACCCAGGTGGTGTTTGTCACAGCAAGTGACAAACATGCCGTGCGGGCGTTCGCCGCCGCCGCCCTCGACTATCTTGTCAAGCCGGTCGATCCGGAAAGGCTCGCCGATACGGTGGCCCGCGTTCACAAGCAGGTTGCCGGCACGTCGGGTACCGGTGATCCCGAAGCGGACGAGGCCGACGACGCCGAAGTGCTGGGGCTCGATGCCGCGGTGAGCGTGCCGCTGGCGGGAAAGACCACGTCGCTGGTGGTGACCGTCGGCGACATTTGCTGGATCGAATCGCTCCGCAATTACACGCGGGTGGCGCTCAAGTCGCCGCATGGATTGCTGCTCTTCTGCCGGCGGTTGAGCCAATGGGACGCGATCCTCCCCACCGACTTGTTTGCGCGGGTGGGCCGATCGCACATCGTCCAAGTCGCCACGGTGAACCAGATCGAGTGGAAGTCACGCAACGAGACGGTGGTGACATTCGAAGAAGGGGCAGCCCCACTCACCCTCGGCCGCGTCGCCGCCAAGCGGCTCCGGGAAATCCTCACCGGCGACTCGTGAGTGGAATTGGCAGGTATCGACTCCGGCCACGTCGCAGCACCACTTCACCGCGACGCGTCACCGCGGCTCTTCTGGCTCGAGCGCCGCGCGGCCGATCTCGATACGATCGAGGAGGATGAGATCGCCTGCCGGGAGCACCGGCTCGAAGCGGAGCCGGCGCGGCCGCGCATCACCGCTTCCCAGATCGAGTTCGAGCGGCAGCGAGCCGGTGACGCGGGCGAGCGTTCCCTCGCGCTCAAGGCCCACCTCCCGAGCCGCAAACTCCCGCCGGAAGCGGGCAAACGCCTCGTCGTCACAGCCTTCGCGCAATTCCAGATCGAGGCCCACCAGCGCGCCGCGCTCGGGCACGCCCTCAGCAAAGGTGGCCGTGAGGCGCTGGACGGGCTGCCGGCCGCCGTCAGCGACGAGCTCCACACCGGTGGCCCGGAGATCGGCGTCGGCAGGGGCGAGATAGCGAAGCCCGAGCACGGTGTCGGCCCCGCGGAGAAAAAGAACAGCATCGGGGGTGAGTTTCGCCCCGGAGGCGAGGACGCCGTCGACGGTCCATACCTCGCAAGCCTCCGGGAGGAGGAGATGGGCCGCAAGGCCGGAGAGCGACTTCGGATCGACCCGGAACGGCGCGCGGCGCGGATCGAGGAGCCACAGGGCCGTCACGCGCGCGCTCTGCTGCGAGGAGACAAGAAAGGGGCGGAGGTGGCTCGGCTTCGCCTGTGGCGCCTCAGCCGACGCTTCGTGAACCGTGCCGTAGGGATCGCCGCGGCCATCGAAGACGAGGGTCACATTCGCTCCACGCCACGGCTCGCTGCCGGCCCCGCCCGTCCAGTCGAGCGGCGGCAGATTCACCAGGAGCGTCTTGTCTTCTGCACCGCGCCCTTCGCCGGCGATGCCGATGCTCGACGTCTTCCCCACCCAGTCGGTGGTCCGCTGCCAGGGGCGCTCTCCCGTCCGCTCGACAACGAAGCGCGGGGCGAGGGCGACGACATCCTCGAGGAGACTCCCCGGCGGCTCCCACCGGCAGGCGGTGCGGAAGTGATGGAGACCATCACGTGGCGCTCCCGGCAGCCAGCCGGCCCCCTCGGGCCGCGGCAGCACCTTCAGCCAGCCGGCCTCGACAAGATGCTCGTCGGCATAGCCGCGGCCGAAGAGCCAGTCGTAGTCGCGGGCATGGGGGCCGGTGAGGCGCTGGGCAACGGGGAGCCAATGGCAGGCGGCGCTCCGCCAGAAATACCCGAGCGACGCTTCCGCCTCAACGCGCGTCTCCCACGACGGGGCATGGTTGGCGATCAGCGCCAGGGCATCGAGATCGACGCCGAGATACGTCGGCGCGACAAACTCCGTCACCCCGCGCGCCCGTGTGAAGGCGAGCCACTCCCGCCACGCTCCCTCCCCTGCGGCGATGGCGTCGGGCCCGGCGAGATCACCGAGGGCGAGGAGGTTCCATGTGTGGGTGAGGAAGATGTTCGTGTAGCCCGGCTCGACGCGGCGGCGGCGGATGGCGACGAGGGCGTCGCGGGCCATCGCGTCGACCAGCTCCCGGCCGCGGGGCGACAGCCGCCGGCCCGCGGGGCGCGGCACGAGCCGGCCATCGTCTTCGAGGCGCAAAAGCGCGAGCAACTGCCCGGCAAACTCGCAGGCGTTGGCGTCGGTCACGTCGGCGTCGCCGAGCCGCCAGCGGAAGTTACCGCGATCGGCCTCCTCCGCCCCGACGACCTGCATCGAACGGGCCAGCTCCAAGGCCCCCTCGATCGCTTCCGGATCCCAGCCGCGGCCGGCGGCTTCGAGCGCATAGCGGAGGAGGCCGCGAATACCGATGGCGGGGTCGCGGCTGGCGACGATGGTTCGCTGGGCCTCGAGGCTCTCGCGGGCATCGAGCGACGCTTCACCGACCACGGCCGCCGGCTCGCGACGGACGCGGATGTTGCGGAAGCGGGCCGGGCCGCCGTGGTTTTGGAGAGAGAAAAAGCCGGAGAGGGGCTTGGTGCGGATCTGCGGAATGCTTTCCTGGTCGACCTCCTGGATCGAGCGGCCATTCATGACGACGCGGATCCGCGGCCCCACGAGGCTCACTTCGAGATCGTTCCATTCCCCGGCCGGCCGGATGGCGTTTTCCAGTGGGGCGACGTAGCGGTAGAGGGAGCCGGAGGAATGGGTTGACGGCGGGGAGCCGGCGTCGTCGAGGAGCTGGAGCTCGTAGCCGCGGATGCTCGGCCGCGTGGCCCGGGAGCGGCGCCGGTCGAAAGCGCCCGTCCGCACTCCGATGCCGGCGTTGCAAGGCTCGCCGTCGGCTTTCTTGCCGAGCTGAAACTCCATCCGCAGCGTGACGTCGGCAAACGGCTCGCGGGCATAGCGGAGGAAGCCGAAGCCGAGGCCGTCGCAGTCGATCTCCCCTTCCTTCACGCTCCACACCGGCCGGCCGTCAGGATGGATTTCCGACTCGGCGTGGGACTCGATCACCCAGCCATCGAGCGAATGGCCGTCGAAGATCGGCTCGAAGCCCTCCTCGGCAGTGCCCTGGGCTCGAGCACCCGGGAGGCTGAGCAGCAGCATCGCCCACAGGCCGTACAAACACCAGCGGCACAAGCGGTTCATCCCCATTCTCCGCCAACCCCACGCCACGACCGACTGCCGATCCCCGTCGCCGGTTTCACGCGGCAGCTTCGATTGGGGCGATCGAGCCGGTCAGGTGCAATCCTCGCAGCGCCCCTTGAGGAGCACCTCGCTCACTGACCCGATCCGGTTGTGGCCGGGCTCGCTCTTGGCGCCGGCCGGCTTACGCCCCTTGGCAGCGGCGCGGGGGCGCGGCGTGATCGCCACCTCCATCCCGTCGAGACAGGAGACGCCGCCACACTCCGTGCAGACGAAGTGGGGATGATGCGCTTGGCCTGTCCCGTCTGCGGCAACACCCTTGAGCTCGAAGCGCCACACGTGGTCCCCGAGTTCGACCCGGGTCACCAGCCCGGCTTCCGTGAGCTCGACGAGATTGCGGTAGATCGTCGCCTTGTCATACCCACTGCCGGCATGGGCGGCCCCGGCGGTGAGTTCGGCAGCGAGCTCGGCGTGGGTTCTGGGGCCGTGGGAGGCAGCCAGACGCTCCATGACGGCCAGTCGGGCTGGCGTGCAGCGCAGCCCGGCGGAGCGGATCTGCTCGCGGGCTGCATCGGTCGGTGGGACGCCGGCGGTCTTGGTCCGCCGGCTGGGTTTGGCATGCATTCCCCCAGTCTACACCACGCTATCCTCCCGGGCTCCCGACAGGGATCAGCCACCGCTTCCCCGGACGGCATCCCGGTGGACGAGCGCCGCGGCCTGAAGTTGCTTGAGCGCTGCGGAAACGATCCCCTCATCCGGGTGATCGGCATCCATGACGGCATGTTCGAGGGCCTCGATCCGATCGCGCAGTCGGCTCGAGGCGAGGGTCAACGCCTCATCGACGCGCCCGTCGCGGATCCAGATCCCCACTTCGGCTCTTCGCACCAATTCCTCCCAGGTGGTGATCCACACCTCGGCCCGGCGCCGGTCCCTGTCGAGGACGGCAGAGTTCGTCTCCGCGGCGACAACCTGCAACTCCCTGACACACGTCTCCCGGTCGGGGTAGTAGACGTAGGCCGCCATCGCGCTGAGAGCGACGAGGCCGCAGACGAGCACCACGCCGAGCACCGGAGCAGGCACCGCCACGTCCCAACCGTGGCGCGGCCTCGTCACTACGTGCGGAACCGACACCGCGGTCAGTCGCCCCTCGAGACGGTGCTTCGGGTCGACGATGGCGAGGATCGCGCCGCAGGCGACGAGCACGCCGAGCAGCGCCAGCGCGTTCCACTCGTGGGACGCGATCCGATCGGCCAAGAGCGCCCTGCACATCCCGGCCGGATCCGGAATGTCGGCGGGGAACGGGAGGCAGAATCCATCGAACGCGTGGGTGTGCTGCTCGGGCGGGGAGTCGCGGAACGAGAGTGGCCGCTCGATGAGCCAGCCGAGCGACACCACGATCGTGACGAGGATCAGCACCCAGGAGGCGGCCGGGCGGAATCCGAACGTCAGCCACGCCCAGGCGACGATGCCGACATTCAGGCCGGCGCCCACCGAGAGGAGAACGTAGGCGGCACCGACGGAATTGCCGTGATCGAACATCGATCCCACCTGCATCATCGCGTCGGTGGGGGTGATATGGGCCGGGAGGCTGATGAGGGCCATCATCGGCGCCGCCCACGGGTCGAACGCCTTCATCGTCGTCTGCAGACTGCCCGCCGGAAGGACGACCGCCAGGAGCATGACGCCCAGCACCGCCAGCGCCGCGTACGCGAGCGTCGGCCCGGCCGCATCACGGACCATCCCCAGGCCGAGCAGCGCGATCCTCCGCCATCCCGGGGGCGCCGTGGTGGCGGCCGTCTCGGCCGGGGATGACCGGGCCTCCCGCCAGGAGCGATCCCAGACCATCCCGGCGACATTCACAACCACCATCGACGCCAGGGCGAATCCGAGGATCACCAGCGGATGGGAGAGCGTGAGACCGTAGAGGAGCGAGATCGGATTGAAGAGGGGAGCAGAGACGGTGAAGGCGAGGACGGCCCCGCCACCGAGCCCCGCGCGGACCAGTTCGCGGGCGACCGGGATCGCACCGATCGAACACACCGGCAGGAGCATGCCGAGGAGCCAGGCGCGGAGCAGCGACGTCGGCCCCCCGGCCCCCATCCACCGGAGTGTCAGTCCGGTCCCGAAGAGATGGCGAAACACCGCCGCCACGAACAATCCGCAGAGGAGCGTCGGCGCCGCGTGTGCGACCGTCTCCACTCCCCGATACAGCCCCCCCCAGACCACGGCATTGATCATGATTTTATGCTCCGTGACGCCCCACCGGCACCGCGGTCGCCGCCAACGCGGCGTCGAGCAGGCCGTCGAATTCCCCCCGCGGCAGGTCGATCCGCACACCGAGCACCGGTGCCGCGACATGGCGGACATCGTCCGGCGTGAGATGCTCGCGCCCCTCGATCGCCCCCCAAGCCTGGGCAACGCGTTGCCAGACGAGCAGGCCACGCGGGCTGGGGCCACGATCCCCCCCCAGCCGGGCACGCAACTCCCGCCCCACATCGACGAGATAGGCGGCGACGCGCTCGGCCACCGCCACTCCGGCCACGAATCGTTGCAGCCGGTCAAGCTCGATGCCCGTCGGCAGCGATCCTGCCTCGCCGTGCCCGTCCTCCGGGCCGACCGACCGGGCCATCCGCAACAGCTCGACCTCGTCGCCGCGCGCCGGATAGCCGATCCGCAGTCGGATTCCAAACCGGTCG
The DNA here is from genome assembly GCA_903949225.1 of uncultured Planctomycetaceae bacterium. Classification (GTDB taxonomy): domain Bacteria; phylum Planctomycetota; class Planctomycetia; order Pirellulales; family UBA1268; genus QWOP01. Next base: position 9,749 of record CAJAYZ010000645.1, on the reverse strand, counting down.
AGCTGCGCCTCGGGGAGCGGGTAGGTGCCGAGATGCTCGAGGGGATTTTGGGTGGCAACGACGAAGAAGTGACCGGGGAGCGGATGGGGCTTGCCGTCGATCGTTACCTGCCGCTCCGCCATCGCCTCGAGCAGCGCGCTTTGGGTGCGCGGCGTCGCTCGATTGATCTCGTCGGCGAGGAGGACGTCGGCGAACACCGGCCCGGCATGGAACTCGAATTGACGAGATTGCTGGTTGTAGAGCGTGAACCCGGTGACGTCCGAGGGGAGGAGATCGGGGGTGCATTGGACACGGGCAAACCTGCCGCCGGCGAGCACGGCAAGCGCCTTGGCGAGCGTCGTCTTGCCGAGCCCCGGCGCGTCCTCAATGAGGAGGTGGCCACCGGCCAGCAGGCACGCCAGCGCCAGGTCGCAGACTTCGTCCTTGCCGCGCAGCGTCCCCCGCAGCCACCGGCGCATCCGGCCGATCACCTCCAGAGGCGGGGAACCGACGGGGACGGCGTGGTCGGCCGGGGTTGCAGCGGCAGGCTGGACGGTGGTCATGTTGGTGTCCGGCGGAGGAGGAAAGGAAGGCTGAAGGAGAGTTTTCCGGCGGGGGTGGCGGTGACTCGGCCGAGCAGCACTTCGAGCGTCCAGGAACGCTCGGCGGCGAGGGCGATCCGCCGATGGCCGGCCCGGTCGCGGCACGCATCGGGGCCCCCGTAGGACACGGCCTCGAAAGCGCGAATGAACCCCGCCGGGGCATGCTCCCCGCCGTCGAGTGGCCCGCAGGCCGGGAGATACCAGCGTCGCACGGTCTCGTGGGCCGGCCTGGGGTTTCCGGCGATCCAAGCCCGGCGCTCGACGAGCCGCCAAGTCGCTTCCAACGGACAGCCGCTTGCCCGCCCCATCTCAAAGCGCCACAGGGCCGTCACGGCGCCATCGGCCCACCGTCGCCAGCGCCAGCGCGTTAACGCTCCCACCATCAGCGCCGACGCCACTACTCCAGCCAGACCGACCGCGCTGTGCGGGGTCGTCGGCACAATCCGCAGCAACAACAACGCGAGCCATCGGGCAAGCGACATCCCCGAGCCGCGGAGCCGACGGCCAGGCGTCGCCTGAAGCGGGATCCACCGCCCCGAGGCGTCTTGGATCTCGGCCCACACGTGGACATCCTCGGCCGCGGCAATCACCCGGCGGGACCGAGGGTCACGACGTGCGCCGGAGACGTCGAAACCGGAGGCAAGGCGGGTGCGGAAGCCGAGATGCCGGAGGATCAAGGTCGTCGCGCCGGCAAATTGGTAGTCCGGCCCACGTCGCGAGACGGTGAGGAAATGCTCCACGGTGTCGGGCGATCCCGGGGACACCACGGCGGACGGATCGAGCTCGGCATGGCGACGGACACGGGCCACGACGGCGGCGACGGTTCTCCAGTCAGGTTTGCCCGCGGTGCCGATCCCCCACGCATGGAGCAGGGCATCGAGCCAGGCCTGCTCGCCGCCGCCATCGTCGGGAGTCTCGCCGTGGCGGAGCAGCGCCGGAGCGAACGGCAGGCCGGGCTCGGGATCCCGCCCATCGATCCCTTCCGGCCGGCTGACCACCGACACGGTCGTTCCCGCAGGCACCGTCGAGCGGGCGAGCGCGGGCAACTCCTCGGCGGGAAGCCGAAACATCGCAGGATCGGCAACGCGCGGGATCCGCATCCGCTCGGTGCGGGTCGGCAGCGGCAGCACGGGGCTCTCGAGCGTTCCGACGGTGACGGCATGGTGCTCGGGATCGTCGGCAGGAAGTGGGGCTCCGGCGGGGCCGACGCGGATCCAATCCCCACCGAGGAGCTCGATGGTGGGCCGACGATCCGCACGAGGGTCTGCTGATGTCGACCATGTCCGCCCGTCATACCGATCGAATGCCTCAAGTCGGAGCAGGATCGGCGTCGGTCCGTCGACGGTGAGGAGCGTCCTGGCGGCGAGGTCGGCAGGCTTGTCGGTCCGCCGTCGACCGGAGCGCACGGTGGAAAACTCCCGCCCGGCGTGATCGCTGTCGGCCGTCTTCCCCTCGCTGTCGCGCACCTCGCTGGCATCCAGGGCCACGGCCCGCTCATGCGTGCGCGGCGGGTCACCGTACTGGTCGTTGAAGAGGTCGTAGAGCGACGGACGATCGCTGGTGAGGAAGAGCTCCGAGTCGACCGGGCCGGAGGACGATGCGTCCTTCTGGCCGGCGACGAGATTCTCCCCGTCGCCGATGCCGTCGTTCGCCCACGGGTCGTTCCAGGAATCCCCTCCGGAAAACGGCATGAAGCCGGCCACCGCCCGGGCGGCGTCGCGGATCGCACCGCTGCCGGCGGCCACCACGATCGCCACGGCCAGCACCGGGATCAGCAGCGTGGCCCGCAGCGGCGTGAAGCCGCGGGTCTCTGCGGCGGCCCGTGATTCCCGGCGGATGGCGAGCCAGCAGGAAGCGGCGCCGGCATAAACGGTTTGGAGGAGCGCGGCGGCGGGATGGGCCACGACGATCGTGGAGAGGACAAAGAGAAACGAACTGGCCGCCAGGGCGAAGCGGTATTCCCCCGCGGCGGCATGGCTGGTCAGCAGCAGGAGAACGGCTCCGGCCGTGATCGCCAGGAGAAAGGCCTCCGGCCCGGGGGCACCGCCGAGGAGCGACACGATGAGGAGCGTCCCGACCGCGGGGAGGAGGGCGATGGTGGCGACGACAAGCCCGTGGCCGAGCCTCGTGCGCCAGCCCCCGGCACCCCAGCGCGGCATCGATCGCGCCGTGAGGATCGCAAGCAGGGTGGCGGCGCTTCCGGTGCCAATGGCCCACCAGCCCGACAGGCTCTCCGGCAAGGCGGTGAGCTGCTGGAAAGAAATGCCGATTGCGAAGATGAACGTCTCGAGGGGCGATAGCGGGGCATTGACCTTACGCGGATCAACCTCAACCACCGATGGCATCGGGATCATGGCCCACCTCCGCGAGCAGGTTAAGAAGCCCCGTGGACGCCGATTCACCGACAGGCACTACCACCAGCCTCTCCAGCCTCCCCCGGCCGAGCGTGCCCGACACGCCTGCGGGAACGGCGGCGGCTTCCGCGGCAACCACGATCCACAGCCGCGGAGCAGCTGACGCTCCATTGCCTCGGCCAAGCAGGGCCGGATTGGTGACGATCACCTCGAGGTCGGGCTTCCCGGCGGCAAGATCGGATCGTGTCAGGAGACGGTCGAGCGTTCCTTCCGGGGGCACAAGCGCCGGGCCATCGAGGCAGGCGATGGCATCGAGGAGCGAATCGGGGAGCCGCCGGTCGTGGACGGCCTCCCTCCCCAGACGTCCCCACGCCACATCGAGCTCGACCCCCTGCCCGAACCACGACTCGACGAGGCTCGTGGCCACCGTCGAGATCGTATCGAGCTCCGCCGGGCTCGCGTCGACCGCCGAGAGGAGGATGCGGATCACGGGCAGGCCGTGCCCGGGGCGCTCACGGACCACGAGCGTGTCCCGCCGCGCGGTGTGCACCCAATGCACCGATCGCGGATCGTCCCCGCGCCGGTATTCACGGACGCCGAGAATATCGCCGCTGCTCCCGCGGGCCCCCTCGGAACGGTGTCGGCCATGCCGCGACGGCGAGAGCATCGCCAACGGCAATGGCAGACGCCACGCCACCGGCCGGACGACGAGCCGTCTGGCAACGCCGACGGCGCGCCACGCCGTCACCAGGCCGAACGGCCAGTCGCAGCAGACGCGCGGCGCGGAGCGCGGCTGCAGGCCCCTCGCCACCATCGTTACGGCGGCCTCCACTCCGCTCGGGGAGCCGTGGAGCCTTCCCCCGCCGACGCCGCTCCCCTCGGGCCAGTGCAAAAAGTAGCCCCGGTCGCCGCCGAGATTCCAGCCGGCCAGCCCCCGGAGGGCCGAGCGGACGCCAACCCGCTCTCCGACCCGACAGCGTTCCCGGTCGAACGCCACACGGCCCCGGACCGAGGCGACCAACAGCCACGGGCCCACGACCCCGACGAGAAGCGTCGTCGCGCAACCCGCCCACACCGGCCGAGCCCGGCCCGAGCAGGCGATCGATAGCACCATCGCCATGGCCGCAGCAGCCGCGACGACCACGACCGGCCGGCGCACGACCGCCTCGAGCGCGACGCTCCCCTCGCGCGCCAGACGACCGACCGTGGCCAGCCACAGCGCCCACCCCCTCCCGGAGTGGGTCTCCCGGGGGAGCGCTCCCGCCGACGTCGCTGCTGTACCGGCCATCCCCATCGCCAACTCCCCGACGCCGATCCGCCACGGGCCACAAAACTGTTGTTTTGCACTTGCACAGAGAGTGTAGCTCCGCATATCGTACAGATGCAATACCGTTGCACATGCATCGGCTCTTCCCTCACGCCGCCGCGACCATGACCACCCTCCGTCCCCAAGCCCCCGCTTCTAACTGCCTTCGGTGCCACTGCTCGCGGCCCCTCCCGCGGCCCGGCTTCACGCTCGTGGAACTGCTCGTGGTGATCGCGATCATCGGCACCCTCATCGGGCTCCTCATTCCCGCCGTCCAGTCAGCGCGGGCGGCGGCGCGACGGGTCCAGTGCGCGAGCAACATGCGACAGGTGGGGATCGGCATCCTCAACTTCGCCGATACGCACCAGGGCAAGTGGCCGGACACGACCCACACCGTCGAGCCCGACCCGGTCACCGGTGAGTTCATCCGCGCGTGGATCTACTCGGTCGCGCCGTTCATCGAGAGTGTCGACGCCATCCGGATCTGTCCCGACGACAAGCTCGCCACGCAGCGCCTCGCGGCCCGGATGACGAGCTACACGCTCAACGGCTGGCTCTCCTCCGAGGCCCGTCCCTCGTTCGATCGGATGCGGACGATCACCGAGAAGACGAAATCGATCCTCGCCTTCGAGCTCTCGGAGAAGAAGGGATTCGATGATCCCTACGCAGACCATGTCCATTCCTTCGACTGGTTCACGACGACCCGCAAGAACCGTGGCCTCGTGTTCCAGGGCGTGGCCAACGAGGTGGCCGTCGGACGCCACCTCCGCTCGGCTCACTACCTCTACGCCGACGGCCACATCGAGTCGATCGCCGAGGAGGAGATCGCGCGGCTCTGCGCTCCCCCCTGGCAAGACCCCGAGTTTTCCAGACCGCGCTGACACGCCGGGGCCCCGCGTTGCCGCCGCCAGTCGTCCTGACGGTGCACCACCCCGTCCCCCTCCACCAGAAAGGAGTCGCTCCCCACGGCAGCTTCGCCGGGCCGAAGGATGGCCCGGTCACTGCACCGAATGACACGTGCTTCGGAATCGGCCCTGGTGTTCGCATTCCCCACCCTTGTTCACATTCTCACATAACGGAGTTTCCCGATGAATGTCCCGACACGCACCGCACGCCCGCTCGCCACGGCCGGAGGTGGGCTGTTGATGGCGCTGGTCGCCACCTGCTCCCCCTGCCTCTTTGGATCGCAATCCGCCCAGGCCCAACACGCCGACGTCGTCCCCTATGCAAACGGCGGCGTGATCCTCACCGGCGCCCACGACGATCTCGGTGACACGACCACCCAGAGCATGTCCGTCTTCGGCTACGACTTCGGCGAGGACCCGCTCGACCCGTGGATCATCAACGACCCCGGCTTCAACAACAGCTCCGCCTTCACCACCGGCATCTTCCCCAACGACGGAAAGCTTCCCACCCAGTCGACCCTCGCCCTGGCGATCGCGGCCGGGGCGTACGGTCCGCTCCGCTATTGGGACGGAAGCGGCTCGCCTTCTTTCACGCCAGCCAGCGACGGCGTCGGCATCAACCTCAACAAGGGGTCCTTCAACCTCCTCATCGGCGGAAGCACGACCTCGGGCTCGCTCAACATCGGGAGCACGGGCGCCCAGGGGCGGGTTCACCAACACCTCGACTCGAGCATCGGGTCAGGGTGGAGCGGATCGTCGTTCGCGACCCCCGGTGCCGCCGATGGGCTCTATGCATTCGGGGTCACGCTCTCGGCCGGGGGGCTCACGTCCGCACCGATCTACTTCCTTTACAACGTCGGCTTGAGCGAGACGGTCCACGACGAGGGCATCGCTTGGTATGAGGCCAACGTCGTCGCCGTCCCGGAGCCCTCGAGCGCGACGCTGGCGGGGATCGCCATGGCCGGTTCGATGTGGCTGGGTCGTCGACGGCTCACCGGGCGACAAGCACCTCGATGACTGCGGCCATGAAGGCCGGCAGGTCGGAGGGGCGGCGGCTGGAGACGAAGTGCCGGTCGACGACCACCTTCGCGTCCTCAAACAGCGCCCCGGCATTGAGGAGGTCATCCTTGATGCCGGGGCTGCCGGTGACGCGGACGCCACGGTAGACCCCCAAACCCAGCGGATCACCGCGACTTCATCATCGGCCGGATCGAGGCCCCTTGCCCGGTGGCCTCGGGGCCTTCCAAACCCGGTCATGGTGCCGCCAGAGTGCGGTTACCAATCCGATCGGTCGGGCAGCTTGGGATCCTGGCAGTGTTGCAGGCCCCTTTCGGCCCGTCTAGTATTCAAACTGTCCAAGCCGCACCACGCGAACGCCATTCCCGGGCCTGGAACGCCGATTCTCGCCGCTGTCCACCACGCGGACCATGTGGCGGGCAGCCGCACGTCCGGGATCACGAGGTCTGGAGTCAGGCATATGACGCCCCTCTTCCGTCGGTCGCGCAGCCGAGGATTCACACTCGTCGAATTGTTGGTCGTCATTGCCATCTTGGGCGTGCTGATCGGCCTGCTCCTTCCTGCCGTTCAAGCAGCGCGTGAGTCGGCAAGGGCGATGCAATGCGCCAACAATCTGCATCACATCAGTCTTGCCACGTCCTTGTTTCATGAATCCAAGCGCGCTTTTCCACCGGCCCGCTACCAGCCTCGGCCGGACGCACCTCCCGAAATCGCATGTGGCGGTGACGAGACGACGTGGCTCGTGCGAATCATGCCGTTCATGGAGCAACAACCCGCGGAATCTCGATGGGATTACTCGAAGCGCTATGCCGATCACCCGGCCGAGATCCGTGAACTTGCACTGCCCACCTACTGTTGCCCCTCCCGACGCACCGCCGCGGATGCCATCGGACAAGGTCTGATAGCCGGCACGACCGCGAGCTGGATCACGTTGCCGTGCGGGTGCAGGTACCAGGTACGGACGGCGGGAACGCAGTCCGTGAGTGGCGCGTGCGGTGACTATGGTGGAAACCATGGTGATCTCTCGCCCGGGTCATCCGGATTGCCTGGCGATTTTTACTACGGAGGCAATGGAACCGGGGTGATCATCTCCAGTCATGGCAGGTGCGCCTCCGGAACCCCCGTGGATTGGACCGACAGGATCCGCCTTAAGGACGTCACCGATGGCTCGAGCAACACCTTCCTTGTCGGGGAGATGCACGTTCCTTCGGGATCGCTCGGCAAGTCGCCCGGGGATGCCTTCATCTTCAATGGAGAGAATGTCTTCAACGCGACACGGGTCGGCGGCCCCACGGTGCCGATCGTGCAGAACAACCATGACGAGGGAAACGGGCTGGTGAGTTGGGGAAGCTGGCATCCGGCCGTTTGCCACTTCGCATTCGTCGATGGAAGCGTTCGTGGAATCTCAAAGGCGATCGATACCGAAGTGCTGGGGAACCTCTGCAATCGGCACGATGGAAACGTGGCTGCACACAGTGAATAAGCCATCTACGGTTCACACCATCGCGTTCGCCGTGATCGCTCTGTTGGCCGAGTCGACTGGATGCTCGAGCCACGTGCGGACCTACCCAGTATCAGGCACGGTTCGATTCAGGACCGGCGGCGCAGTTCATGTTGGCACGATTGAACTCAAATCGAGAGAACATAAGTCGCATGCCAGGGGACAGATCCAACCGGACGGAAGCTTCACTCTCACGACGTACAAGGATGGAGACGGCGCGGTAGCAGGTATGCATGACTGTGTCATCGTGCAGTTCGTCATGACCGAAGAACTCCCCGCCCACAAGGCGAGCACGGTAGGCGTTATCGATAGACGATATGCGAGCTACTCCACCTCAGGCCTCACGGCGGTAATCCGTCCAGAAAAAGATAATGAGCTCATCATCGAAGTCGATGGGCTTCTGCCATCTCAACCAACACATCATTCACACTAGGTTACCAATGGGCGACTGACCCGTCAGTCGTGTCCCTCAGGCTGGCTGTCGCACCGAGCCGAGCCGTGCTCTGATCAGAAAGAGACTACCCGGTCATGCGATCACCGGATCGATCATGAGGCTGGGTCGTCGACGGCTCACCGGGCGGCAAGCACCCCGATGACTGCGGCCATGAAGGCCGGCAGGTCGGATGGGCGGCGGCTGGAGACGAAGTGCCGGTCGACGACCACCTCCGCGTCCTCAAACAGCGCCCCGGCATTGAGGAGGTCATCCTTGATGCCGGGGCTGCCGGTGACGCGGACGCCACGGTAGACCCCCGCTGAAATCGCAATCCAGCCGCCGTGGCAGATCGCCGCCACGAGCTTTCCAGCGGCGGCGAAGTCACCGACGAGAGCGAGGATATGCCGGTCGCGGCGGAGGGCGTCGGGCATCCAGCCCCCCGGCAGGATGATCCCGTCGAAGTCGGCGGCCACGAGCCTGGCGACAGTCGTGTCTGACCGGCACGGATAGCCATGCTTGCCGAGGAAGGTCCGCGGCTCGTCGCGGCTGGCGAGCGTCACGACAGCCCCGGCCTCCTCGAGTCGCAGCTTGGGATACCAGAGCTCGAGATCCTCGTAGTCGTCGCCGGCGAGGACCACCACCCGGGCTCCCGGGAGCGGCCGGGAAACCGAGGCGGGCGACGGAGCGAGCGACGCCGCAGGAAGGCCTGTGGCACGAGGGGAAGAGACGCTTTTGGCCATCGGGCGGGCTTCGCAAAGGAGGGGAAGGGCAGCCGGAAAACTACCCCGCCGCGGCCCCCGCCAACAGCCCCCCGCCCTGAGCCCCCGGATGGCCCCGATTGGCCCTCATGGGAACACCCTCCTCCGAGGGGTCGGCACAGTGGCCGCCGGCGCCCCTCCCGGAGACGGCGGACCGTCGTTTTCCCGCCAGAAATGGGGGGGTGAAAAAACTGACTTGACGCTCCGTTCCCTCACGTTACATTCACGCCCCGGTCGATAGGGAACCATATGAAGTGGTTCCCCCAGCGATTACCACAACATCTAGCGATAGCATGCAGATGGACCTGCTTTCTTCTGATCGCGTGAACCGGGCCGTCTGTACCGGTTGATCCGCGGCTGTGGCGTGAACAGCGGCCAGATTTGCCTGGCACACGAGCTATACGGACGTATACTTTTTCAATCGCCCCTTCCTCCTTCCCCCTGGAGCTCCCCGATGGCAGCCTTCGAGCCGACCGCCGGATCCGCCACCACCCACCGCTCGGACGCCGGATCGACGTCCTCGGGCGACCACCTGCGGGGTCAGGATTCGAGGCCGGCCAGCCGGCAGCCGCTCTCCATCCCCGCCACCTTCTGCCCCACCGACGCGGCGACGCCGTTTGACACCACCGAATGGGATCTGCGGACGGCCGCGATCAAGGGGGAGGACGGGAAGGTCCTCTTCGAGCAGACGGCCTGTGAGATTCCCGCCGCCTGGAGCCAGCTGGCGACCAACGTCGTCGTCAGCAAGTACTTCTACGGCGAGATCCACACGCCAGAGCGCGAGCACTCCGTCAAGCAGCTCGTCCACCGCGTCGCCCGGACGATCGCCGACTGGGGCATTGCCGACGGCTACTTCAAGTCGCGCGAGGATGGCGAGAACTTTTACCGCGATCT
>CAJAYZ010000644.1 GCA_903949225.1 uncultured Planctomycetaceae bacterium | reverse complement strand
TGGGCAGATCCTCCTTGGCCGCGCAGCCCTTGCCCGACATCGGTAGGGCGCTCGCAGAGGGCGGTCCGAGCCCGACCGCCTATTCGACACGGACGAGCTTCATGATCCGCCCCGAGACGTTCCAATCCTGGATGTAGAGATTGCCGGCCGCATCCCAGGCCGAGCCGTGGGTGCCGTTGAAGATCCCCTCGATCCACTTCTCCTGGGGCACATTGTGATTGGTGCGCGTCTCGCCGTCGGGGTTGTGGCCGAGAACGGCCATGATCGTGTTGCTCTTGTCGAGGATCACGAGCCGGCCGTTGAGGTCGGGAATGGCGACAAAGTCCCCCTGGACGATCGCCGAGGTGGGCATCCCCAAGCCGGTGACGACTTCCTCGAGGAAGTTTCCATCGAGGTCGTAGTGGACAAGCCGCCCCTTCGGCTGGTGGTTGCGGTCGCAGACGAGGAGCCGGGGGGGATCGTAGCGCGGATCGAGCGTCATCCCATGGGCGGTGTTGAACTCCTTCATCCCGTTGCCGGCGACGCCGAAGTGCTTCAGATACTTGCCGGCCTTATCGAACTTGAAGACGTGGTTCGAGGCATAGCCGTCGGCGAGGAAGATATCGCCATTGGGGGCGACGGTGATCGCCGTCGGCGCCCACTTCTCGAGCCCGAGCCCCGATTCCTTGGGGATGCCGAGCTTGAGAACGACGTCGCCGGAGACGGGGTGAATCTTGATCCCTTCGCCGGCGACATTGCGGGCGCCGTAGAGGTATTCGCCTTCTCCTTCAGGGTAGATCTTGAGGTCGTGGATGTTGGAGTAGGCATCGCCGAGGAAGCGGCGGACGACCTTCCCGTCGGGGGAGAAGCCAAAGATGCCCAGGGAAGAGCTCGTCCAGATCGTGCCATCCTTGCCGACGGCGACGCCGCCGTGGGTCGAGCCGATCTGCGACTTGCCATCCTCGCCGAGGCCCCAGCCGGGGACGGTGTCGAAGGTCATCTTCCCGCATCCCATCCGCACCGGCTTCTGAGCCGCAGCGGGCTCGGCCGCGGCCGTGATCAGCGGCGCCGTGGCGACGAGATGAAAGGCCACGAGGGCGACGAGGGTGGCAACGAGGCAGCGGCGGATCGACATGGAACATTCCCCTTTCGTGTGCTGAAGACCGGCGGAAAGTATCGGTCCTCCCGGGGCCGCCGGCAACCTCTCTCTGCCGGCGTTGCCGCAACAAGCCAGGCTTGACACCACCGAGCCGAGCGAAGTACTCCGCAGCGGGGTGTCTCGACGGTCTCTGGGGTGGTTTGGCGGTCGGCAATCGCCTCCATCTTCGGGCGTCGTCGGCGCGGGAACTAAACACGATCGTCCGCGAGGCACACCGTGCCCGAAGGGCGATACCGAGGAAAGAGGGCCAACGATGCGATGGATCGCTCGCGGCGAGGGACGGCGTGGCAGGATGACCCGTCGGCCCGGTCCGATTTCCCAGCGTCGCTCGCTCTTTCACAGGCGGCGAGACGGCGGCCGGTCGCGCCGGCGCTCCGGGCGAGGGGGCATCCGTCTCTCTCATGAATCGCTCGAAGAGCGGCGGGTCATGGCCACACTCTACTGGGATCCCGACGGGATCCCGGGAAACAACAACCTGGCGACCGGGGCGGGGCTCGGTGGCTCCGGCACGTGGTCGAACGCTCCCATCGCCTGCTGGTTCAATCCCGCGACGGGAAAAAACGTCGCCTGGACCAACGCCGCCGGTGATGTGGCTGTGTTCACAGGGCCACCGCAGATCCCAGACAAACCCGTCGCCTCGGGCACAGTCAACGTCTCAGGAAGCGTCTCCTGCGCGGAGGCATGGTTTCAATCCAATTTCTATTCGCTCCAGTCTGCGGCAGAGCAGCCCGGCAGCATTTCCCTCCCCGCTTCAGGAACCTCGATCTCGGTAGCCACAGGTATGGGGGCCACGATCGATGTTCCGATCACCGGCTCGGGGACCCTGTCGAAAGGCGGTGCAGGGCTGCTCGTGTTGACCGCCAACGAGACCTACACGGGAGCGACGACGGTGCTCGCCGGCACCCTCGACGTGCGCGGCAATCTTGCCAGCCATGTGACAGCCTCTGGCGGCACGGTCGCGGGTCTTGTGTTTTTCGACCCCGATCTCGCGGCCGCGGTGCGCGAGACGCTCGGCATGAGCGTTGACACCGTCCTCACGCCATCAAATGTGGCGGGGCTCTCGGCTCTCACCGTGGATAGCAACAAAATCAGCGATCTCACCGGTCTCAATCCGGCCAATACCCCGAATCTCGCCGCCCTCTCGCTCCTGCCTGGGGATTTTTCAGCAAAGCCAGCGGGGCTTATGTCGCTTGAACCTCTGTCCGGGCTTGCAAAGCTGAAGACCCTCGCGATTCAGCACGTTGGAGTAACGGATGCCGTTCTGGAAAAAACGCTTCCCGCTCTCCCGGCGCTCGACACTCTGGACGTCCGGTTCAACGCGATCGGGGTGATCCCCGCCAACGTAGCAGGCCTCCCGGGGCTGTCGACGCTGCTGGTGCATGGGAATCCATTGCTTGCCGACACCCCGCGCAATGGGCTCATAAACCTCAAGGGACGACCGATCGATGTCGATGTGGCGGCCGATGGACCGGAGACGGCCACGACGGTGGCGGATCTCGCGGCGTCGCTCTATTTCCTTCCTCAGAAGATGCTCGAGTACGTCACCAACACCGTCGCCTTTCAGCCCTACGTCGGCCTCATGAAGGGCCCCTTGGCAACGCTGCAGACGAAGGCCGGGAATGATTGGGACACCAACGCGCTCCTTGCGGGGCTTTTCAACGCTGCCGGGATTGAGACCCGCTTCGTATCCGGCTCGATCAAGGTCACCGAAAAACAGGTGATGGACTACGTCGGCGCCCGGGACGTCACCGCAGCAGCAAACATCCTGAGTAAGGCAGGGATCGCGGGTGGCATCGGTACTCTCACGCATGCCTGGATGGAGGCATCTGTGAGGTTGCCCGGCGTGGCTGCCGAGGCATGGCTGCCGCTCGATGCCTCCTGGACATTCCGTGATTTTAGGCCGGGTGTGGCAGGCATCCTCGAGAACGTGCCGTTCAGTCCCGTGGAGACGGACTACCTCACCAATCCTTCCTGGCAGACAAAGACCACCGCCGAGTACTACGAGGCGAAGGTGGCCACATGGCTCGCCGCCAATCGGCCCGGAGTCACGACAGCCGATGTTGCCTACGACGGTCCGATCCGCCAGCAATCGTTTTCCAAGTTGCCCGGAGGGCTTCCCTACGAAGTGGCGACATCCGCTCCGTCGACCGCGCCGCCGTATTCGGTCGCCATCGAGTTGACCAATTCGGGCGAGGTCTCGAGTGGAGCGATCATCAAACAGGGAAGCTCGCTCTATTCTCCCAATGGAGCCTATCGCTTGAGCGTGGAAGCGAATGGAAGGCTCGCGCTCTACCAGTACTCAACTGCCATTTGGACGAACAACGTCAACATCTCATCGACCGATACCAAACTCATGTTTCAGGAAGATGGAAATCTTTCGGTCACCACGGGCGCTGCGGTTGTGTGGAAGACTGGCGTGGGCAACTATCCAGGGTCTCGGCTCTGTGTCCAGGATGACGGCAACGTGGTCATTTACTCGG
>CAJAYZ010000643.1 GCA_903949225.1 uncultured Planctomycetaceae bacterium | reverse complement strand
GGCTCCATGGTGTTCTCGCCGCCCAGCCACCCGGTCGACCTCACCAATTATGCCAACTGGTGGGCCTTCATCATCGGCGCAGACTGGTGCCACCCCTATGGGCCCGACAGCTCGATCGACGGCATCGAGGACCATCCCGCCGTCCACATCTCGCCCCCACCCCAGAGATCAGCCACCGTGTCGATCCTCCACAGCTATCCCCCCGGCCGGCTCGGCCTCTCCTTCGAACTCTTCCCCCCGAAGTCGACCGAGTCGGAAGCCGCGATGTGGCGGACGGTCGATGATCTCGTCGCCTGGGAGCCGGCCCTCATCACCTGCACCTACGGCGCCGGTGGCTCGACCCGCGGCAAGACGCTCGAGATCCTCGCCGGCCTCAGGCAGCGCCACGGCATCGCCGTCGCCAGCCACCTCACCTGCGTCGGCAGCACCGTCGATGAACTGCGCGGCTACCTCCGCGAGGCCGAGGCCCTCGGCGTGACGGCGATCGTCGCCCTCCGCGGCGATCCCCCCAAGGGCGAGACGGCATTCCAGGCCGTCGACGGCGGGCTCTCGTATGCCTCCGAACTCGTGGCGCTCATCCGCGCCGAGTTCCCGCGCTTCGGGATCCTCGTGGCCGGCTACCCCGAGACCCACCAGGAAGCCGTCTCGCCGCAGGCCGACCTCGAAAACCTCAAGCGCAAGGTGGAAAGTGGCGGTGACGTCATCGTCACGCAGCTCTTCTACGACAACGCCGACTTCCTCCGCTTCCGCGACGCCTGCCGCCGCCTCGGCATCCAGGCTCCGGTCGTGCCGGGCGTGATGCCCGTCACGAACTTCGCGCAGATCCGCCGGATCGCCACGCTCTGCGGGGCCCGGCTGCCCGAGTCGTTCACGCGGGCCTTCGAGGCCGCCGGCGACGATGAGGCGGCGCAGTTCGAGGCCGGGGTCGACTTTGCCGCGAAGCAGGTCGAGGAGCTCGTGGCTGCCGGAGTCCCCGGGATTCACTTCTACGTCCTCAACAAGTCGCCAGCGACGACCCGCGTCCTCGAGGCCGTCGGCATCGGCGGCCGCCGGGCCTGATCGCGCCCGAGCGCCACGCGGCCGGTTCGGTCAGGAATGGCTTCTGCCACGGACACTCAGCGTGGCGGCTGGTCGTCGTCCATGCTTCTGATGTAGATCCGCAGCCGCTCGAGCTCGTCGGTGACGTGCCGCAGCTTGAGCATGTTCTCGACGCGCTTCACGAGCTCAACCCGGTTGACCGGCTTGGAGAGAAAGTCATCGGTGCCCGACTCGACGGCCCGCTCGATGTCGCCGAGCTCGCCGAGTGCCGTCACCATCAGCACCATGATCGGGCTCGTAGCCGGGTCGGCCTTGAGACGCTGACAGACTTCGAAGCCGGAGAGCTTCGGCATCATGACGTCGAGAAGAATGACGTCGGGGTGGAACTTGGCCACCTGATCGAGGGTGTCCTTGCCGTCGACGGCCGTGGCGATGTCGCAATCGATGTCCGTGAGATACACCTCGAGGAGCTCGCGGTTGGGCTCGTTGTCGTCGGCGATCAACACGCGGCTACGGCGCGGGGATTCAGGCTCGGCGGCGGATCGACTCATCGTCTCGGTCCTCGTCGGGGGGGCCGCCGGGGCTACGGCGTCTCGAACAGCGTCTGGCTCTTCACGATTGCCAGTTCGTCGGGGAAGGTGTGGTAGGCCTGCACGATCAGGCACTTCGAGCGGGTCTCGAGATTGATCCAACTGACGGCGCCCAGCGCCAGCCGGCTTCCCGATTGGAAGCGGTGAAGGAGCCCGCTGCGGACGCCGTCGGTGCAGAGCTCCTGCTGAAACGTCCAGAACAGCTCGGGCGCCACCGTCTCCAACTGGAAACACATCTGATAGCAGGCTCCGCCACGGCATTCCATCCGGTCGCTGCGCTCGCCGCTGATCCGGTAGGAGAACAGCCTGCGCTTCTGGGGAAGCGGTGACGTCGCCGCCGTGGCGACCTCCGAGAGCACGAGGCCGTCCTTCCGCCAGCAGATGACATGGCCGGCGCTGGTGATCGAGACGCTCGCGGAGTAGCCGCCGCGCTCGATCGAGCGCGTGGCATGGATCTCGAACAACTCCGGGTGCAGGACGCGCCCGTAGAGCTGCAAGACGAGATCGGTGACTTTGGGACGGGCCGACAGCACGCGGGCGACTCTCCTCTGAACTGTCCGCGGAAAAGCCGTCGTCGACTTCTCCCCACCGGTTCACCGCACGCGAGGTCCGGGACTCGCAGTATAAAAATTCCCGCCGCGGTCACCAACCCGATCGCCCCGATCGGCCGCCCGAGGGGAAATGCCGCCGTGAGCGGACCCCGAAAAATCGCCTTGCAATTTTTCCGCGGATCGTCAGGGGAGAAGGCCGACGAGCATGTCGTAGGCGGCATGGGTGCCCGCCGCGATCCCGAATCCGCGAACGACGAAGAGCAGGGCGAAGAACAGCCCGGCCATCGTGCGGAAGGTGAAGCTGTAGAGCTCGAAGCTGTCGCCCAACGGCCCGACGTAGTGGGCGGCGCTGAACAGGAGGCTCGTGATCACGGCCGACCACAGCACCGACGACGACGGCGGCGTCCCGATCCGCTCGAGCCCCCAGGCGACTGCCGGGAGCATGAGAAGGCGGAAGAGTACCTCCTCGTAGAGCCCTGCCCCACAGAAGCCGATGAATCGCGCGAAGATCCCCTCCAGGCCGGGACCGAACTGGAGCGGCCAGAGCCGGTTTTGCAGGCGCGCGAGCCCCACGAGCACGACGGCGAGGAGGAGGCACTCCGCCGCCATGCCGACAAGCACCCACGGCTTGAAGCACCAGCGGTCGTGTTCGATGTGCTGCCAGGCGAGCAATCCGAGGATCGTGAGCACCGGGAGGAGGAAATACTCGCCAAAGCCCAACGCATCGAGGATGTGCCGCAGCCAGACGTCGGCTCCGTTCCGCGGGGAACTCCGCCCCAGGAACAACACGCCCCCTTCGTAGGCAAGCACGAGCGGGAGGATGAACACGAGGCTCGTTAGCGGCATCCGCGACAGGGCCCAGTAGCTCTCTGCGACCACCGCCGCGCCATCAGAAAGGCTGTCGTCGTCGGGCGTGCCGGGCGGAGGCGGCAGAGGGGACTCGGCGCCGCGGAGATCGGCGTCGACCTCGTGCAGCAAGCT
Organism: uncultured Planctomycetaceae bacterium; assembly: GCA_903949225.1. Classification (GTDB taxonomy): domain Bacteria; phylum Planctomycetota; class Planctomycetia; order Pirellulales; family UBA1268; genus QWOP01. Next base: position 784 of record CAJAYZ010000643.1, on the reverse strand, counting down.
GTCGAGCTCCTCGTCGAATGAGGCCGTCTCGCGCCGGTCACGATCCCCGCGATCATCGTGTGAAGCCATCGAGGTCACCCCGAACCATGGCGACGCACCGGTCGACGTCCCTCGAGCCGACGTGCGGCACATCATCCTGACAGCCCGCATGAATCGCCCGCCGATCCCGCAGGTTCGACAGTTGTGTCCGCCCGCGCACTGCCTGACAAGGGCGGTGCTCGCCCCCGGCCCGACCCCTGGCGACGATGCTGGCACTGCTGTCAACCCTCGTCGTCGCAGCGCTGAGACGCTCCCACGCCGAACGCACCCCACGGTTTTCCGCGTGTGGCGCGGCGATCAAGCTTCCTGCTTGACAACCCAGCGCATCCCCACAGAATGGCGCCGCAGCGTCGATTTGACGGTCGCTGGTCCGCATCGCAGCGGATCGTTGACGGTGGAAATCGAGATGGCCCATGGTTGATCGCAATGCCTCGCGGGGGAATGGCTTCGCCGCAGGGAATCGTGATTGATCCGCCGAAGGATCGGCACTGGTTCGTGGTTTTGTTCCCGACCTCTCGCGTCTCCCTTTGATGGGATCGCAAGCTGTCTCGGGGAGGGCATCACGCGACTTTGGGAAATGGGCCCGCACCAGACAGCAGCGCGGTGGCAACCGGAGCGATGTCCGGATCGCCGTGCGACGGGAAAGAGAGCTTGGGGGGCGACGACACGAGGGAGCGAATGTCGACGACCTTGGTCGTGGCCTGGATGTCCCCCCCACCTTTCCCGTCTCACCATCCTGGAGAGG
>CAJAYZ010000642.1 GCA_903949225.1 uncultured Planctomycetaceae bacterium | reverse complement strand
CTCTGGGCCGAGTGGCAAGCCGCTCCGGCCAGCCGCACGCTCGTATTTTGTTGTTCGCGGCGGCATGCGCTCTTCGCCCGCGACTGGCTCCGGCGCCGCGGCGTGGCGGCGGCGGCCGTGTTTTCGGGCGACGGTGGCGACCCTCGGATGGCTTCCCTGGCCGCCTTCCAGGACGGGCGGCTGTCGGCCTTGTGCGCGGTCGATCTTTTCAACGAGGGGATCGATCTGCCGCTCGTCGATCGCGTGGTGATGCTCCGGCCGACGGAGTCGAAGATCGTCTTCCTGCAGCAGCTCGGGCGTGGCCTGCGGGCGGCCACGGGCAAGACGCGGCTCGAGGTGATCGACTTCGTCGGCAATCACCGCGTCTTTGCCAGCCGGTTGGTGCATCTGCTGTCGCTCGTGCCCCGTGGGGAAGGGGCCGCGGCTTGCTTCACCGTGCTGAAGGCGTATCTCGCCGGTGGTGAGCCGGAGTTGCCGGCGGGCTGCGTGCTCGATGTCGAAGTGGAGGCGAAGCGTCTCCTCGAGCAGTTTCTGCCACGGGGCCGGGGTGCGGTGGTCGAGGCCTATCGGGGCCTACGAGCCGAGTTCGGGCGACGGCCGACGCCGACCGAGCTTTTGCATGCCGGCTATCTGCCGCTGACGGTCTCGGCGGCCCACGGCAGCTGGTTTGAGTTTTGCGCGAGCGAAGGCGATCTCGTTGCCGACGAGCAGGCGGCCGCCACGCTGGCTCCGGCGCCTGCGTGGCTCACCATGGTGCAGACGACGAGCCTGACGAAGTCGTACAAGATGGTCGTGCTCCGCGTGCTCCTCGATCACGATGCGCTCTGGGGGGGCATGGAGATTCCGCAACTCGCGGGTGCCTGCCGCACGTTTCTTGAAAACCACCCTGCCCTTCGCGCCGACCTCGAGGGGGCGGCGTTCACTCGCGTGCCTGGTGACTCGGCGGCTGAGGCGCGGACGTTTACAGCGTGGTGGCTCGAATGGCCGCTGTCGCGGTGGATGGATGAGCAGGCGGGCCGGCGTTGGTTCACTCGCCGTGGCGATCGGTTTGCGGCCAACTTCAAGATCGCCGCCGCACACTGCTCTTCCTTCGAGTCGCTCACGGCCGAGCTCGTCGACTATCGGCTGGCGCACTACGCGCAATCCCGGCTGGTTTCTTCGAAAGCGTCTCACGGCAGTGAAGGAACTGCACCCGCTGCGGTGTTCCGTGCCAAGGTCTCCCACTCCGCCGGTAAACCGATCCTCTTCCTGCCGACGGTCGAGGCTGTGCCTTCCCGGCCGACGGGCCCGACGCGCGTCCGTCTGCCTGATGGATCCGAGTGGGTGTTTCGATTCGTGAAGGTGGCCTGCAACGTCGCCCATCCAGCCGACGCGAGCGACAAGCAAAACCAACTCGCCACGCTGCTGCGCGAGTGGTTCGGCCCCGACGCGGGGCTCCCCGGCACCGGCTTCGAAGTTGAGTTCACCTCCGAGGGCATGACCTGGTCCGTCGCCCCCATATCACCGCGGCAGGAAAAAGGTGACTGCACCCATTTGCCGGTCGCCTCAGGCGATCCGGCCCCGGCCGCAGGCCGGGGTCTCCAGACAAATGGTGGCTGTCACCTTTTTCCGGGAACGCTTGTCTCTTCCCCTCCCCCTGCGTCGCGATACACCACCCATGTTCCGGTCTACGACCTGGCCGTTGCGGCCGGCTTCTGGGGCCCAGAGAGCAGCCCAGAGGAGATCGGCTGGGCTGAGGTGCCGGGCGTGGCGATCAAGCCCGGGATGTTTGCGGCCCGGGTGACCGGCGCGTCGATGGAGCCGCTGATTCCGGAAGGGTCATGGTGCCTGTTCCGGCCGTGCCCGGCGGGCTCGCGCGAGGGGCGGATCGTGCTTGTTCAGTTCAACACGCTCGGCACCGGCGACAACGGCGGCCGGTTCACCGTCAAGAAATACCACGCGGAGAAGACCGTCACCGCCGACGGCTGGCGGCATGATTCGATTCAGCTGTTGCCTTTGAATCCGGCCTTCGAGCCGATCGGGCTCGAGCCCGAGGACGCGGCGGATCTGATGATCGTCGGGGAGTTTGTGAGGGTGACTGCGTGAGGGCCTGAGGGAATGAACGCGAACCTGCGTCGCTCTCACGCGCCCCGAATGCGAATCGTCGCGTGCTGAATGACGGTGAAGGCTCCAGCCAGGTGGGCTTGATACTCGCTAACCGCCTGGGCGACGATCCGGCCCTTACGATCATTCGCAATGCCATCGACGCGAACAAGCACGATGCCGTGGTGGTGCAGCCGTTGCCGAAAAACGAGTTCGCCGAAATCCTTGTCTTCGGTGATGAGAATCCTGGCATCGGTCACTGCGGTGTCGAGGACGACATCGTCCGTGGAGCCCTCCAATTCCTCCGCCATCCATCGGACGTCGTGGCCGTCGCTGCGGATGGCCGACACGATCGCCGCGTCTACGCCCTCATCGGCGAGGAATCTCATGCCGAATCCGGTTCAGCGACGGCATGCACCGTCTCGTGGGCCATGGCTTCGGCCGCATACTCAAGCGCGGCCAGAACCGACTCCCGTGTCAGCCGCGGGTGTGATTCGAGGATCTGCTCGATCGATTCCCCGCGCGAAAGCTTGCGGAGAATCGTCTCGACCGTGATGCGCGTTCCCCGGACAACAGGCTTCCCAGTCATCACATCGGGGTCGGACTGAATCAGGTTGTGGCTCATACATCCCTTTCGGTGGACGGCGAGAAGTGTACGGCCGTTCATTTCCTGGAGCAAGCGACCGTAGCTCGATTTTACCCGTGCGTTCCTGGAGCGACGTGTTCCCGCCCTCGGCGGTGGGGGTATCGTCCAAGCGGGGGCGCCAGAGCCTCATGATGGGAGGAGCGCCCGCGCTCCCGGCCCCTCCGTCTCGCTATGACACGGAACACCCGTAGACCACCCTCCGTGGGGCGGTAAAATGCCCCCAGCATTCGGCTCGATTGGCCGGCCCCACAAGGGGTCGACCGTCCAACCTGGCGGCGAAGGCCTCTGCCTCGCTGACAAGGTGGTTCCGGGATCCAGCAATGGATCTCGAGGATGCGTCGCCCGGAACGTTCCGGACGAAAACAGTCGCCGGCGAGAGGAGCTCGTCATGCCGATCGGATGCCTGTCGATTCGGTTCAACAGCCGTCATCGCCACCACCAAAGGAGATCCCGATGAGAACCCTTGTCCTTTATCCTTACCTGCAGAGCGGTTGCTGGGTGTTTGACGACGCCCGGACGGGCCTCAAGGAAGAGGCCTTCGTGCGCGGTGCCAGCGAGATGATCACGAGACTCGTGGAGGTCAATCGCTTGCCGGCGGCGGCGCGGGGCTTCGAAATGACGTTCGCGGCCGAGCCCTTCCCGGGCCACGACGTGGAGCTCACCTGGGTATCGCGGGGGGCGGGTGATTATGGAAACGACTACGAGGGGGTGGTGGCTGGCCTGCCGATGAAGTGCTGGCTCTGCCCGGCCCTCGAGCTCTATTTCGAATCGGCCCCGCGGCGGATCTCCGTGAAGGCCGCGCCGCTCCCGGCCGGGGTCGATCCGATCTGGAATCCGCCCGCGGGCGTGATCGCCCGGCGCTTCGTCGAAGCACCCCGGTGAAGCTGACCTGCAAGCCGACCCTGCACCCGCACAGCGACGGCGGCGAGTGGCCTGCGAAAAAAACGGCTGCACTGCCCGAAAGTACGGGCGGTGCAGCCGTTGAAGTACCCCCGGCAGGGATCGAACCTGCGACCTGAGCTTTAGGAAAGCTCCGCTCTATCCAACTGAGCTACGGGAGCAAAACTCCAGGCGCGGCTCGGCTGCCACGCCCGGCTTCGGTCATCGTACGGCCCCCCAACCCCGCCAACAAGAAGTGTTGCCGATGCCCGAACCGGCCTGAATCTGCGGGGCGGAGGGCCGATGCCCGCTTCCGACGGCGGCCACGGGGTGTGGCAGCGGGCCACGAGCGGCAGGCTCTGGTGTGCGGGACGCAGCGTACCGTCAGAGGAGCTCCGCCAGGATCCGACCGCGATCCACCAGCGGATGCGGCCGACCCGTCACGTCGGTGAGCGTCGTCGCCTGCGGATCAATCCCCAGGCAATGCCAGATCGTCGCCGTCACGTCCTTGAACGTCACCGCCCCACCGAGCGGCGCTCCACCCCACCGATCCGTCTCGCCAAGGACACGCCCACCACGGATCCCACCCCCCACAAGGAGCGCTGGCGAGACCGCCGGCCAGTGATCCCGACCGCCGTCTTTGTTGATCTTCGGCGTCCGACCAAACTCCCCCCACACCACGACGATCACGTCGTCGAGCATCCCCCGCTCCTCGAGATCGAGGACCAGCCCCGAGAGCCCGGCGTCGAGGATCGGCAACACCTGCCGGAGACGGGGATAGTTGCCGGCATGCGTGTCGAAGTCGCTCAGGGAGATGCTCACGCACCGCACGCCGGCTTCCACCATCCGGCGCGCCAAGAGAAATTTGAGCACCGCCCGCGGCCCGTCGGCCGTTTCGAAAGGAGGCAACTCCGGCGTCGTCATCCGATACCGGGCAAGCACGGCCGGCGATTCCGACTCCAGGTCGAGCGCCGCCGCCACGCGCCCCGAGGTGAGAATCCCGATCGCCTGATCATGAAAACGATCCCCCGCCTGGAGTGAATCCGTCGTCGCGAGCCGCTGCTTCCAGCCATCCAGCGAGTGCAAAAGCTCCCGGCGACTGCCGAGCCGGTCGACCGACAGCGACGGAGAAAGCGCAAGCGACGTGGCGAAGTCGCTGCCACGGGCAGCAAGCTCCCCTACCATCCCCGGCTCGAGCGGACGGGCGAAGAGATCACCGAGGTCGGGGCGGAACGGACCATGCGCGGGCCCAAGGAAACCGGGCCGGGCACTGTTGCGCACCATTCCCCGCCCCTGCTGACAATCGACAAACAGCGGCGCCGTGTCACCGGGCCGACCATGGAGCTTCGAAAGGACCGAGCCGATCGCCGGCCAGCCCCCTTGCGACTTCAGATGCTCCGGGTCATAGCCCGACTGGCACTGATAGGCATCGTGCTGGCCGGCCGAGCCGACCACGGCGCGGAGGAAGGCAAACCGGTCAGCAAGCCTGGCGAGCCCAGGAAGCAACTCACAGACTTGAATCCCCGGCACCGCCGTGGCGATCGCCGAAAACTCACCGCGCACCTCCGCAGGCCCATCGGGCTTCATGTCGATCGTGTCCATCTGCGGCGGCCCGCCGTCGAGATGGACATGGATCACCGACCGCCGCACGGCGGCAGGAGTGGCATCGGCCCGGAGAAGATCGACAAGCGACAATCCCCCAAGACCGGCCAGGCCCGCCGTGAGCAGGCCACGGCGCGACGGCCGAGGGCAAGAAGAGGCGCGGCGGCTCGGTGAGGATCTTGACATCGCGGTGCCGAGAAGCGGGAGAAGAGAGGGGACTGGATTGGAAAAATTATCGCACGGGCAACGGCCCCGAGGCCATCCCACACCCCGCTTGCCCGCCCGCCCGAGCAAAACGGCGGCCTCCTCCCGTCAGCCCCGGCCCAGCCGCTGCCCCAGCCCCTGAATCAAGCGCCACGCCGGCCCGCCGAGATACCTGATCAGATCGACCGAGGCATGGTCGCCGAAGGTTTGCCAGACGCCGTGGCGGTTGGTGAGCAGTTCAAAGGCCCCCATCCGAAACGGATAGGGAAGATCGACCGTCGGCGGGCCGGGCTCTCGCGGCGGAGGCCAGGCGAGCACGCCCCCCATCTCGAACGCCGTGCGGATAGCCGGGGCCGGATCGTCACCGAAGATCCGCGACGCCTCCACCCAGACGTTCGGCCGGAGGTCGGCCTCGATGAACAGCAGCCGGACATCGACTGAGCGACGCAGCGCGCTGATGTTGACGAAGCCGTCAAGGCCGAGGGCCTGGCTGAAATGGACGAGATCGTCGAAGACTTGCCGATCGAGTGCCGAGAGTCGCGTGTAGCGACGCAGGATCGAGACGCCAAACCGGCTGCCGACCGTCTTCATGTATCGGTTGTAGACAAAATGGACCGGCCGGCCGCCGCGGAAGAAACCGGAGAGATCGATCAAGTCGCCGTCGATCAATTCCTGGACGAGCAGCGGGAGCCGGAGGGACCGCGCCGCAAGCGCCTCCGCCTCCGCTCGCGAGCCACATGCGAACACGCCCTCCCCGCCCCCCGATTCGTCGACCTTCACCACGAGCGGATAGCCGAGCCCCTCGCAGGCAGCGACGAGATCCCCGGCTGACTCGACAACCGCGAACCGGGGCGCCGCTACGCCGGCCCTCTCGAGCGCCCGCGCGAGCCCCACCTTCGATCCGACATGACCGAGATGCTCTGGGCCGGTAATCGGCAGGAGCCGGCACTTCGTCGCATCATCGATCGCGGCGTTGCGGACCTGGCGGACCATATTGTCGTCGCAAGGCACGACCAGCCCGCCCGTCCGCGACTGCCAGTCGAGGGCCGCCTCGATCCAGCGGGGGGCCGGTTCGAAGGGAAACACACGCTGCACCACCCCCGCACGGGCCAAGCGAGGGTCGCTCGTGATGGCGTCGCAGGCGAACCCAGCCCGCGACAGGAGGCGGGCCACAGATCGCATCTGATGCCGCGAATGGCCGATCAGGAGCGCAGTGGAGGGCGATGGAGATGACGGCGGGCAGCTTGGCATCGGGAGAGCGCCGCGGGGGGAGAGGCAGGATTTGACGGCTGTCGGGCGGAAGTCCCTCGGAGGAGTATGATGGCGTTTCCTCCATCGGAACGCTCGCCATGCGCGGATTCCTCAAGCTCCTCCTCGGCCTCGCGGTCCTCGCCGGTGCCACGGCGGCGGGTTGGCAACCGGCCACCGCTTGGTGGGCCGCCCGCACCCGGCCGAAGTTCGACACGCTCGCCGCCGAGAAGGGCGACGTCATCGAGGTCATCAACTCCACCGGCACGATTGAACCGGTGCAGTCGGTGCATGTCGGGGCCTTCGTCTCCGGCCCGATCGTCGGCATCCAGGCCGATTTCAATGGCGAGGTGAAGGAAGGGGATCTCCTTGCCGAGATCGATCCCCGCACCTACCGGGCGATCGTCGCCCGCGACAAGGCCGCCCTCGCCGCCCGCCGCGCCGAACTCGAACGTGGCGCCGCCCGCCTCCAGCAGGCACGCCGCGAGGAAGATCGCTCCAACGCCCTCGCCGAACGCAACGTCGCGTCGATCTCCGAGAGCGATCTCGATCAGGCCCACTTCACCCGCCTGGGGATGGAAGCCGAGATCGTCATGGCCGAGGCGGCGATCGAGCAGGCCGAAGCCAGTCTCGACATGTCACTGGCCAACCTCGATTACACGAAGATTCTCGCGCCGGTCTCCGGGATCGTCATCGATCGCAAGGTGGAACTCGGCCAGACACTCGCCGCGCAGTTTCAGACGCCGGAGCTGTTTGTCATCGCCCCCGACATGCGCCGCGAGATGCGGATCTTCGCCTCCGTTGATGAAGCCGACATCGGCCAGATCCGCCTCGCCCAGGAATCGGGGAAGTCGGTGCAGTTTGCCGTCGACGCCTATCCGGGGGAGGTGTTCGAGGGAAAGATCGCCCAGATCCGCCTCGCCTCGACGACCACGCAAAACGTCGTCACTTATCCGGTCGTCCTTTCCACGCCCAACCCCGAGCTCAAGCTCCTCCCCGGGATGACGGCAGAGATCTCGTTTCAGGTTGACCGGCGCGACGGCGTGATCAAGGTGCCCAACGCCGCCCTCCGCTTCTATCCGATCCGCGACCATGTCCGGGAGGCCGACCGGGCGATCCTCGATGGCACGGCGATGGAGGCTGACGATCAGGCCCGTGGCGAAGCTCCTTCGGCGACCGCCAAGGCCGAGGCCGAGGGGGAGCGGAAGCGGCGGCATGTGTGGGTGGTTGAGGCCGACGGGCTCCTCCGCGGCATCCCGGTCATATCAGGGATCGGCGACCACCGCGCGACTGAGATCGTCTCCGGGGATGTCGAGCCGGGACAGCGGCTCGTCGTCGGGGTCGCGCCCAAGGACGATTGATTTGGGGACGATTGGCTAAAGTGGGCGACAACTGAACGTCGGATGTCGGGAGGGGCG
>CAJAYZ010000641.1 GCA_903949225.1 uncultured Planctomycetaceae bacterium | reverse complement strand
GCGGCCGGAGACAGTCTCCACCTTCGTGGTGACCGTCGCGCCGTTGAGCGCCGAGATGGCAAGATTCTTGGTCGTCACGAGGCCCGCGGGGGCTCCGATGATGGAGCCAGCGTCGGCCTGGAGCGTCACCGCCGCGGGGGCCGTGACCGGGGAATTGATGATCAGATCGGAGCCCGTGGCGGTGAGCGACACCGTCTCGGTGCGGGTCGAGTTGAAGTCGCCAGCGGTGATCGGGCCGTTGACCGTGAGCTTCTGGGCCGTGACGAAGACCGAGCCATCCTTCGTGACCGCCTTGTCGAGAGTCAGGTCGCTCGAGGGGCGGTTGATCGTCAGATCACCGGCGCCGGTGAGCGTGATGCCCACGATCGAGAACTGTGCCAGGAGGGCGTCGAGCGGCTGCTCGAGGGCCGTCCAATCGAGCCGCTTGGCCGAGAGCTGCGCCACGCCACCGACCGTCGCCACGCCCGTCGCGGTCGTGCCGCCGCCTGGGGCGGGGCTGAAGGTCACCACCGGCGGCACGGCGTAGTTGACGCCGGGATTGGTGACGGTGACGCCGTTCACCGAGCCACCGAGGATCGTCGAGGTGGCCAGAGCCCCCGAGCCGAAGGGGATGAGGGTCACCGTCGGAGGGGTGGTGGAGCTGAAGCCCGAGCCGTTGTCGGTGATGCGGATGCTTGTCACCGCGCCACCCGACATGTTCGCCACGCCGGTGGCGCCCGAGCCGACCGGATTGAGGATCACGTCGGTGGTCGAGGGGTTATAGCCCGAGCCGCTGCTGGTGAGCGTGACGCCGGTGACGACGAACGACGTGGTGGCCGTGGCCGCCGCCTGCTGCGAGGCGCCGCCGCCGGTGAAGCTCACCGTGGCGCCGTTGACGTAGCCCGAGCCGGGCTTCGTGATCGTGATCCCGGTGACAAAGCCGTCGGTAAACGTGGCGACCGCCTCGGCCCCCGAGCCGACCCCACCGACACCGGCGATCGTCACCGTCGGGGCGGAGCTATAGCCGACACCGGCGCTCGAGAAGGTGATTCCGGTGACGCCGAGCGCCGTGGTGGCGGTGGCGACGGCGCCGGAGCCCGAGCCGCTGCGATCGACGATGCTCACCGTCGGCGGGGCGACATAGCCCTTGCCGGGCGCGGCGAGATTGATGCGGGAGATCGCACCAATGCCGTTGACCGTCACCGCGGCGGCCGTGGCGCCGCCACCGGAAGCGACTGGCACCAGCGAGATCGTGGTCGTGGCCGGGTTGTAGGCGGTGCCGGGGTTGGTGACGGTGATCGAGCCGACGACCTGCTCGACGCTGGCGGTGATCGCGGCGGTCGTGCCGCCGGCGTTCGGGGAGGAGAGGGAGACGGTCGGCACGCCGCTGTAGTCCTTGCCCGACTCGATCGCCCGGTAGCCGACGACGGTGTAGTTCTGGTCGTTGAAGGCCACCTGCATGCCGCTGCCACTGCCACCGGTGATGCCGGTCGGCCGGGTGGTGTAGCCCGAGCCCGGCCGGTCGACCGAGAGCCCGGTGACGTTTGTGGACGTGAAGACGTTGCCGAGGGCCTCGAAGCCGGGGAACGCGCCACCGCCGGTGAACGTCACGGTCGCCCCGTTGACGTAGCCGGAGCCCGGATTGGTGAGCTGGACGAAGGCCACCCGAGTTCCGTTGAGGAACGCTGTCGCTGTCGCGCCACTGCCGAGCCCATTAACGCCGGTGATCGTCACCGTCGGTGCGGTGGTGTAACCAAAGCCCCCGTCGATGACGTCGATGAAGTCGATGACCGTGGTGCCGTCCACCCGGAGAACGCCACCGGTGCCACCCACATGCCGAAGCGTCGACGTGGTGTTGAAACCGCTGCCGGCCGCGGTGATCACCGGCTCGAATGCCGTGATCACGCCGCCGGTGCTCACCGTCCGCACCGTCAGCTGCAGCCCCCGGGCGCCGAGGGTCGTATCCGACAGGTAGAGGATGTCGCCGGGGAGATAACTGAGGCCTCCTTCGACGACCGACACGGCCGTGACTCCGCCCGATCCGTTGACGGCCGTCACCTTGATCTGGGCGCCGGTGCCCGCGACGACTGTCAGGAGGTCGCCCGGCACATAGCCGGAGTTCGTGTTGGTGATAGTGCCCAAGCTTGCGTTAGTGAGGCCCAGGAGCGCCTGGCCGGTGGCGCCGGTGCCGGTGCCGGTGACCGTGGTGGTCGTCGATCCGGGATACCTCGAACCGCCGGTGGTGACCACGCCGTTGGTGACGCCGCCGGTGAGGTTGGCCACGGCACTCGCGCCGAAGCCCGAACCGCTGGAATCGGTGATCTGAACGGCGGGGGGGGCGGTGAACGCCGTGCCTCCCTGAGCCACGTTGATGCCCTGGATTGCCCCGTTGGCGTTAACGGTCACCGTGCCTGTGGAGCCACCGTCGCCCGCGGAGATCACGACCGCCGGCGGCACCTGGTAGCCTGTGCCACCATTGGTCACCGCGAGAGCCGTCACGCCGTTCACGGAGGCGACCGCTTCGGCGCCCGAGCCGCCGCCGCCGACGAACGAGATCGTCGGGGCGGTCTTGTAGTTGAGGCCGCCGTTGCTGATCGTGATTCCGGTGACCACGCCGGCGGTCAGTTGGGCGGTGGCCACAACACCACTTCCGCCGGTGCCGGCATTGTCGAAGACGACCTGCGGCGCGGTCACATAGCCGCTGCCGCCATTGAGCACCTTGACGAACGTCACCTTGCCGTCGCCGACGGTGGGGGCAACTTGGGCCCCACTGCCTGCCGCGAAGCTCACCGTCGGCGGCGTCACGTAGCCCGAGCCGGGATCGATGACCGTCACGCCGGTGATCTTGCCGGGCGTGAGGACGCGGCCGACCGGAGCGGAGAAGGAGAGCTGGTCAGCCACGGTGAACGTGGCATCGGGGCTCATGATCACGTTGCCGTTGTCGGCGGTGAGGATGAAGTCCTGCG
>CAJAYZ010000640.1 GCA_903949225.1 uncultured Planctomycetaceae bacterium | reverse complement strand
CGGCATCGACGATCCGCGCGTGGCGGGGAGCTGACCGACACCGTGCGGATCGCCGAGCTCTACGCGTCGCTGCAGGGAGAAGGGCTGCTCGCCGGCACGCCGAGCACCTTCGTGCGGACCAGCGGCTGCAATCTCCGCTGCCACTGGTGCGACACCCCCTTCACCTCCTGGAAGCCGGTGGGGGAGGAGTGGTCGATCGACCGAGTCCGCACGGCCGTCGAAGCCCTCGGCGTGCCGCATGTCGTCCTCACCGGCGGCGAGCCGCTGCTCCCTGCCGACGCGGCCGACCTCTGTGCGAGCTTACGGGAAGGGGGGCGACACCTCACGATCGAGACGGCCGGCACGATCCTGCCGCCAGCGGCCGTCGCCGAGACGCTCGCCGATCTCCTCTCGATCAGCCCCAAGCTCGCCTCCTCCGCGCCTCCGCCTGACACTCCCGGCGGCTGGCACGCCCGTCACGCCGCGGCCCGGCGCCGCGACGACATCCTCGTGGCGATGCTCCGCGCGCCGCGCTGGCAGTTGAAGTTTGTCGTCGGGTCGCGAGTCGATCTCGACGAGGTGCTCGCCTGGCTCGACGACCTCGAAGCGGCGCTCGGCCCGGGGAAGCTACCGCGCGGGCGGGTGTTTGTGATGCCTGAGGGAACCGCCCCGACAGCCCTCCAAGCAACAACCGCCTGGCTCGCCCCGGCTTGTGCGGCCGAAGGGCTCCGCCTCGCCCCCCGCCACCACATCGCCTGGTATGGCAACCGCCGCGGCACGTGACGGCATCTTCGACCACCGAGGCGGCGGCCGATCATCTGCCCGAAGCGCACGACCGCTTCGATGATCCGCTCGTCGTCGCGACCTGATGGGACGGCTCGCCGGATTCAAGGACCGCGAGATCGTGAAACAGCTCAAAGAGGTCGGTTTGACATTCCACCGGCAAGCGGCCGGCTCGCATGAGATCGGTTCAACGAACCACTTCGCGAGGCGACGAGCAGGTTCGTGTCGATGGCGATCATCGCTGCTGCTGGAGCCAATCGTGCATGGCAGACCGACTGGAGAGATCGACGCCTGCAGGAAGTCCTTCGGGAACGGTCACCCAGCGGATGGCAACGGGCTTCGCCCCGCCCGCCGCAACAGTCGAGCGGCCAAGCTCGGCCCGGAGTCCGCGCTCGATGAGTGCCCGCAGGGGCTGTCGCAATTCAGCCGCCAGCTGCTTGGCAGCAATAACCAGATCGTCGGGGAGGTCGACCGTGGTCTTCATCTGCGGCGGCGCATTCCCGAGTTTACGGATCGTCAATCGAGCGACGGAAAGGGGGCCAAGAAAGTGGATCTGCCCAGCTTCAGCGGCTGGCGCCTGGTTGGCGTCCTGCGCCACCGTCGGGCGACCACGGCAGGAGCGACGTGAGACTCGTCGCTTCTGTCGACATCGCATCACATTGCAGCAGACCGGCGGGGGGAATCTGATCGCGGTCGAGGTATCCCGCGGACGTCGGGCGACGGAAGCGGTGCGTGGTGCGGGTGGCGGCATCGATCACCCACACCTCCGCGATCCCGTGCCGGGCGTAGAGGGGCACTTTCACTTCCAGGTCGTAAGCCAGGCTCGTTTCAGCGACCTCGACCACCAACAATACGTCGCCCGGACCGGGATGAGCGGCGGCATAGCAGTCGACGCGCGGCGCCAGAATCGCGATGTCGGGCTGGGGCTCGCTCGCGTCATCGAGGAAGACGGGATTCTGCACCGAAACGATCGCCCGGTCTCCCACGCTCCCTGCCATCCATCGAGCAAGCGCCCGCACGATCGCCGCGTGAAGACTGCCGATCGGCGACATGTCGAGGACCTCCCCGCTGACGAGTTCCACCCGGTCGTCGGGCCCGAGAATGCCCGACTCGACCATCCGATGGTAGTGGTCCACGGTCAAACGGTGCCGCGTGAGCAGTTCGCCAGGCATCGTGACCATGGTGCTCTCTCCGTCAGATCGGGCCGTGGTGCAAAGCCCGCCGCCACTTATTTCTTACAGCATACTCGCCGCGGTTTTCCGCGCCACCTTCAGAGAGAATCGCCGGCCAGCAAAATCGGACCGGTGGGGGAGGGATGTCAGGGCGGGGCCCCCCGACACCGGCAGCCGAGGAAATCAGGCCACGACCTTGGCCCGGCGACGCCGCTGTTCGAGGATCGCGAGCATCCCGGCGACGAGCGTGACGGCGCTTGAGCCCGTGGCGGGATCGATCTCGGGAACGGCGGCCAGCGCAATCGTGAGTTGACCGGTCAACTCGCTGAACGTCAGCTGCTGCCCGCCGGCAACGCTCGTCCAGATGCCTCCGGCACCGGAGAACGTCCGCCCGGCATAAACCCCAGAGCCAGAGGAGACAACCGACGAAAAATGCCCCACGGGAGAACCGCTGAAGGCGAACAGGTCGAACGACGTCCCGTTCGCGAAGGATGAGCCGATGCCGAACTCCAGATTGAGCGTGCCGCCGTAGGTGAGGCCGCCGGAGGTGGTGATCTGCACCTGATCGTAGTCGCTGCCGGCGACGCCGGCCGCTGATCCGGAGCCGACGATCTCCATGAACGTCGTGCTCCCCGCCTGGAGGTCGAGCACCGCGGCGGCAAGCGCCCCGGGGCTGTTGCCGGGGGAGAGCACCCCGCCCGACTGCACGGTGACGAGGTTCCCGAACGGGCCCGTGCCGCCGAGCGTGCCGCCGTTGCCGACGGTGACCGCCGAATTGGCGAGACTACCGTTGACGAGGAGCTTCCCAGCCGAAACGGTCGTCGCGCCGGAGTAGGTGTTGGTGCCGTAGAGGAGGAGCGTGCCGGCGCCGCTCTTGGAAAGCGTCGCGGCGCCGGTGATTTGATTTCCAGCCGTCGACACAAAGGCGTAGTTACCGCCGGTCGCCGAGACCACCACGGCACGGGGAGCGAGCGCCCCGGAGAGGGTCACCACACCGCCGGAGGCGTTGTTGAACGTGGCCTGGGAACCATCGGAGAATGCCTCGCTGGGGCCAGAGCCGGTTGTCCAGTTTGCGGTCGATGTGTTCCAGGTGCCGCTCGTCGTATTCCACGTCACGTCGGGAAGGACGACGGCCTGGTAAACGGCACTGGAATAGTTCGGGTAACTGGCGTTGGTGATGAAGGCGCCCTGGCTCCCGAACTGCGACAGATAGTAGCCCGCAGTGGTGCTGCCGATCGCGGGGGTGTTGCTCGCCGTCGCGATCGGGATCCCCAGCCTGTAGCCCGTCACGCCCGGCGGCCAGTTGGGGATTTGCTGGGTGACGAGAATGTCGGGGGTGTCGAGGACGATATTCGCCGCCCCCAGATCAGCGGTGTACGTCTTGAACGCACCCTGGGCGAGATCGGTGATGGTCGCGTTGAAACTGCCGATCAGCGAGGCATCGGACTGTCGGTAGAAGCTGATCGTCTCGGTGGCACTCGTCAGATCGGCCGCGGAACCGGAGCCATTGAACGCAGCCCAGGTGAAACTCGTGAGTTTGCCCTTTGCGGTGAGATGCAAAGAGTCGCCGAAGATCGCCGTCTGAAAGAGTGACGTGATCCCGAGAATCCCGTAACCATCCGCCCCCACCGTGGAGAAGTTCGTGCTGTCGTAGACCACCTTGGAAGCGGCATCAACCGGACCGGCGTGGAGGATCGCGAGAACCGCGGCACACACCCCGGGCCAGATCCTGACGCACCAATTCCGAACGGCCACGTTTGAATCTCCATGACACAGGGTCGATGAAAGAAGGCGGCCACGAACGCGGGCGTGCTTCTTCCGTCCTGTGGACGGCATCGACGATGTCCTCCCGACAGCGAGGACGAAATCATCGTACCGCCTGGATCAGGAGTTTCCAGGCAGGCCAGTTTGCCCCGTAGGCAGGCATCGGGGAGGCGCCGACCCCGTGATCACGTCGCCGCCGGGGCGCCCGGGCCGTGGGGCTTGCCCGGGGCATGGCCGCGGGGGCCGAAGGCGAGGACGGTGGCGGCGCCTGCCG
>CAJAYZ010000639.1 GCA_903949225.1 uncultured Planctomycetaceae bacterium | reverse complement strand
CGTGAAAAAAGGTCATGGATGACTTTTTTCACGGAAAGTTAGTGCTGGGTGACAGCGGCGGTCACGAGCATCTCGACGCGGCACGTTCCCCCGAGCCCCGACTGAACGCGGGCTCGGACGGGAGGATGCCCCTGAGGCACCCAGGCGTCCCAGAGTTCGTCGAGGATGGCCGCGTCGGTCAGGTCGGCGAGGTGGATGACGATCTGGAGGAGGCGGGTGCGATCGCTGCCGATCGTGACGAGCGTCGCGTCAATCTGGGCGAGCACCTGCCCGATCTGCCCGCGGGCGTCGAGGCTCGTGTTGTCGGCGACCTCCACCCAGTACGCCGTGTCGCCATGGATGACGACGTCGGCATAGCGCGGGGTGGTGGCAAGGCGGTGGAGGAGTGGCATCGGCGCTCCGACGGGGGGATGGGGTGAAGAGTGTAGCACTCCCTGGTGGGCCCGATGGCCGCCGCCGTGGCGGCAGAATCGCTGCGATCCTCACGACCGTTCGTCTCGGCCCGTTCCGCAGAGCGTTCCGGACCGTTCCGACTCCGAGGAGAGCTCCGTGCCAGAAAGCGGCCTGTAGAGTTCCTTTTGGAAAGGACTCCCCATGGCTACCGCTGATGCTCCGTACCGAGACGTCGAGGCCCCCGCCCCACCGCAGGCGGGGCGCTCGCCCGGCCGCGCCGCCTCCGCGGCCCGGCTTCCCGTCGAGGCCGCCCCGGCCACGCCGCCGCGCGACCGCGTCCGTGACATCACCGCGCTTGTGCTGCTAGCGGCATCGACGTTCGTGCTGGCGTCCCTGGCAAGCTTCGACGCCGCTGATCCCCCTGTTCCGCACGCCTTCCCGCCGAATGCCAGGGTGTTCAACGCCTGCGGCGCGGTCGGATCATTCCTTGCCGGCCAAGCCTATCGCTGGCTCGGGATTGCCGCGTGGATCGGCCTGGCGCTCGTCGCGGCGCTCGATGTCGCCCTCCTCCGCCGCCGCGTCCTCCCCGATCTCCCCCTCCGCACCGTCGGCGCCGTCATTGCCACGATCGGCTCTGCCACGCTCCTGGCGATGTTCCTCCCCGATTCCTTCCCCCGTCCCGTATGGGGACCGGGGGGCGCCATCGGCGCCATCGGTCGACTGTTCGCCGAGGGCCTGCTGGCTCACACCGGGGCGGCGATCGTCGTCAGCGGGATCACGGCCGCCGGATTGTTTCTCGTCTGCGACACCGCGCTTGTGCGCCTCGCCGCCTTCGTGGCGAGCATCGGCAGCGTGATCGTCGGGGCGCTTGCCGCGCTTCTCAGTCGCCGGAAGCCGGTGGGCGTAACGCCGGAGGGGGCCGCCGTCGCTTCGGTTGCTGCTCCGGCCGAGCCGACGTGGTGGCAGACCCGCCGTGGTGCGGCGAAGCCGATCGGCGGCGTTTCTGCGGAGGACGACGAGTCGGAGGCGGAGCGCGATGCGGGCGACGATGCCGATTCGCAGGGCCCGACGATCAAGGTTCGAAAGCCCCCGGCTCGGCCCGCACCCGAGGATTCCACGTTCGAGGCCGACGACATCGAGGATGGTCTCGACAACGCTGACGACGACGAGTCATCGGAGGTGTCGTCGGTCGACGCGCCGGCGGCCATGCAGGTGCCGATCAAGTCGCTGGCCAGCCGGCGGCGGCCGATGGAGGTGAATGTCGACGAGGGGTCGGTCGGGGCCGACTATGAGCTTCCGTCGCTCGAATTGCTCCTTCCCACGGAGCACCTCCGTCAGGACGAGCAGGAGAGCGAGGTGCGGGAGCGGGCGCGGATGCTCGAGAAGACCTTCGCCGAGTTCGGATTCAAGGTTCGCGTGGTCGAGATCGAGACTGGGCCGGTGATCTCGCAGTACGAGATCGAGCTCGAGGCGGGCTTGCGCCTGGCGAAGATCGTCAACCTCGCCGACGATCTGGCGATCGCCTTGCGCGTGCCGAGCGTCCGCATCGTCGCCCCGATCCCCGGCAAGAACTCGGTCGGTATCGAGGTGCCCAACACGATCCGGCAGATGGTCCGCCTCCGGGAGGTGATGGAGGAGGCCCAAGCCAAGGCGAAGACGCTCAAGATCCCGCTGTTCCTCGGCAAGGACGTGGCGGGCAATCCGATGGTCGTCGACATGGCGTCGATGCCCCATCTCCTCATCGCCGGTCGGACCGGCACGGGCAAGAGCGTGTGTCTCAACTCGCTCATCCTCTCGATGATCATGACCCGGCGTCCCGACGAGGTGCGGATGCTGATGATCGACCCGAAGATGGTCGAGCTCACCCCCTACAAGTCGCTCCCCCATCTCATGCACCCGGTGGTCACCGACATGAAGAAGGCGGAGGCGATCCTCGCCTGGGCGGTGGAGAAGATGGAGGAGCGCTACGCCCTCCTGGCGAAGGTGGGCGTCCGCCACCTCACCGGCTACAACGCGCTCGGCCGCGATGAGCTCATCAAGCGGATCGGACCGGAGACCGACGAGGAGGCGGCGGCGATCCCCACGACGATGCCATTCATCGTCGTGATCGCCGACGAGATCGCCGACATGATGATGACCGCCGGCAAGGAGATCGAGCAGCACATCATCCGCCTGGCGCAGAAGAGCCGGGCCGTCGGCATCCACCTCGTTCTCGCCACGCAGAAGCCCACCGTCGACGTCATCACCGGCCTGATCAAGAGCAACCTGCCGGCGCGGATCGCGTTCCAGGTGGCGAGCCGGACCGACAGCCGCGTCGTCCTCGACGAGTGCGGTGCCGACCGTCTTCTTGGCAACGGCGACATGCTCTTTCTCTCCCCGGGCACGAGCCAAATCCTCCGGGGCCAGGGCACCTACCTCTCCGACGAGGAGATCACCCGGGTGATGGCGGCGGTGGGAACGAGCGAGCCGCAGTATGCGGCGGAGCTTGTCAATCTCCAGCCGGCTCCGTCGGGCGACGCCGCCAGCGGGGCATCGCCGAAGGACAAGGACGACATGTACGACGCCGCCGTCGAGGTGGTGATCCGCGAGGGGCGTGGGAGCGTGTCGCTCCTCCAGCGGGCCCTCGGGGTCGGCTACGGTCGTGGGGCCCGCCTCATCGATTTCATGGCCGAGGACGGCGTCGTCGGGCTCTATGCCGGCTCGCAGGCCCGTGAAATCCTCCTCACGATGGAGCAGTGGGAGGCGAAGAAGGCCGCGCGAAACGCCCCGGTCTCGCCATCGCCCCGTCGGCTCAAGGTTCAGCCGCACGACGACGGAAAGGGAGAGCCTGCCGGGAAGCCTTCCCGGGCCAAGGAAAAGCCGACGAAGCGGAAGCCGGCCCGAGGGGTCGACATGACCGCCCACGCGGCGTCGATGAAGCCAGTCCCTGGCGCGGCCGCAGCCCCCGGCTCGCCGTCGCTGCCCACGCTGCCGTCGATTGCCGTTCGGCCCCTGGGCGTCTCTCCGCACGATGCGGATGAAGACGAGGACGACGACCACGACCACGACGTCGACATAGCCATCCCCGGCGGCCGCGCCAGCCTCGGCCGGCAGGTCGTCGTGATTGAAGAACAGGCCGAGGAGGACGAGCAAGCCTCCGGCGAATGGGACGACGCCTCTGAGGCCACCGACGACGAGTCAGAGGGCGACGACGCCTTCGCCGAGGAGGACGAGTCGGAATCGTTCATCGTCGACTCCGACGACCCGGCTAGTGAGGCCGACGGCGACGAGGACGAAGACGAGGGCGACGAAGACTACGAGGACGAGGACGAGGACGACGACGAGTAGCCCCAAACGCGGCCGGCCCGAGGCGGCTCCCAGTTCGCGATACGAACTGTGACTGGGAGCGCCTCGCGGTGGTCAGCGGGAGCGAGCGGCGCTCGGCACGCGGTCGAAGTCCTCGCGCACCTCGCGCATCGTCTGGTCGTAGTCGTCGACGCGGATCAACCCGTACCGGGGCATCTCGAGATCGTAGATCACCCAGATGGTCGACGAGACGAGGACCGCGAACAGCGTCATGTGGAGCCACTCGAAGCGCTTGTGCGTTCCCAGGTCGTAGCCGACGAGGATCGACGCGACGACCGCGACGACCGCCAGCAGAACCACGATTGCCGTCGGTGTGTGAGCGTTAAAGGACGCGTCGTGACGGGTCGCGGCATCGAACATGTCGTTGAGCGCGGCGATGAGGAGCATGGCCGCCTGTGGGCTGTCGCAGTGCGGCACGGCGGCGACGGTGGTTGTCCAGATCCCGCTGCGGAGGTCGTTGACTTGCGTGGCGAGGCCGGCGCGGCGATCGTCTGCCTCCTCGCCAGAGGTCTGGGCGAGGCGGACGTCGAAATAGGAGCGGAATTGATCCTGGACCGAGGAGCGATCGTCGCCGCGGAGCAGATTGAGCCGCAGCCAGGCTGTGCCGATGGCATTGGCCTCCTCGACGATCAGGCTCCGTCGCAGGTCGAGGTGGGTGGCGGCGAGACTGAACCAGAAGGCGATGAGGAGCCCGAGGAGCCCGAGCGCGGCGGCATCGATCGCCCCGGCTCCGACCGCTGCATCGGGGTTGGGACGCGACAACCTCCTCAGAGCCAGCCGATGGCCACAGCCGGCAGCGATCATCATGGCGGTGAAGATCGTCACCGGGAGGAGGAGCATCGTGAGCATCACGAGATTCATCGTCGAACCGCTCTGTTGGATGGAGGATGGCGAGGGGGAGCTGGGTGAGACCCGGCGTGCGGCTCCCGGCTGAGCCTTGCCGCCCCGCTGGGAGGGCCTTATCCTAAGAGTTTCCGCAGGATGGAAGCCTGGTCTCGGTGTGGTGCCGGATGATCGGGTGCCGCGTTGGCCCTGGATCGGCTTTCGCCGCCGCGGCATCGAGCCCGAGTCCCCCGCCCCAGGCGTCTTTTCCATGCGTACGATCGAGATCTACGACACCACGCTCCGCGACGGCAGCCAGGGGGAAGGGGTCAATTTCTCGCTCGAGGACAAACTCGCGATCACGCAGCGTCTCGATGCTGCAGGGATCGACTTCATCGAGGGGGGCTACCCGCTCTCCAATCCCAAGGACGCCCAGTATTTCGCCCGCGTCCGTGAGCTTTCGCTTGCTCACTCGCGGGTCGTCGCCTTCGGAATGACGCGCCGCCGTGGAATGGCTGCTGCCGACGATCCCGGCATGAAGGCCCTCGTCGCAGCCGGCACCTCTGCGGTGACGATCGTCGGGAAAACCTCCGCCTTCCATGTCACCGAGGTGCTCGGCGTGACGCGCGAGGAAAACCTCGCCATGATCGCCGACACCGTCGCTTTCCTCACCGGGACCGGCCGCGAGGTGTTTTATGACGCCGAGCACTTCTTCGACGGCTGGAAGCTCGATGCCGGCTACGCCGCCGAGACGATCCTCGCCGCCGCCCGCGCCGGGGCGACCCGGATCGTTCTCTGTGACACCAACGGCGGCACGCTCCCCCACGAGGTGGCCCGGTTCGTCCGCGAGGCTAGCGCCGCTCTCAAGGAGGCCGATCTCGACGTCGCCATCGGGATCCATTGCCACAACGACTGCGATGTCGCCGTCGCCAATTCGCTCGCGGCCGTCGACGCCGGCGCCGCCCAGGTGCAGGGGACGATCAACGGCATCGGTGAACGTTGCGGCAATGCCGATCTGATCTCCGTCGTTGCCAACCTCTCCCTCAAGCTCCACGGGTTCAGTGTCCTCAAGGGGACAGGCACACGTCACCTCACCGAGCTTTCTCGCTTTGTCTACGAGACGGCCAACATGGTCTACCGGGCCGGGCAGCCGTTTGTGGGGACGAGTGCCTTCGCGCACAAGGGGGGGATGCACGTCCATGCCGTCGCCAAGGCGACCGAGTCGTATGAGCACATCCATCCGGAGGCGGTCGGGAACGAGCGGCGAATCCTCGTGAGCGAATTGTCGGGACGGTCGAACATCCAGGCGATGGTGACGCGCCCCGACGTTCGCAATGACCGGGCGCTTCTCGACAAAGTGCTTGCCGAAGTGTGCCGGCTCGAGAACGAGGGATGGCAGTTCGAGGCCGCCGGCGCCTCGTTCGATCTCCTCGTCGATCGCTGCGCTGGCACGTTCCATCCCCCCTTCGAGAAGCTCTCCTACAACGTCGCCGTAGAGAGTCGCGGGCGGGCCGGAGCTGCCGCGGCCACCGGGGATGGGGCGGTGACGACCGATGAGATCCGTACCGAGGCGACCGTCAAGCTCGTCGTCGCCGGGGCGGTTCGGCACGAGGTGGCCGAGGGGGACGGGCCGGTCAATGCCCTCGACGCCGCCCTCCGCAAGGCGCTTGGGTCGGTCCATCCGGCGGTCGAGCGAATGACACTGCTCGATTACAAAGTGCGCGTCATCAATGCCCAGGAGGGGACGGCGGCGAAGGTCCGCGTCTCGATTGAATCGACCGACGGCGAGTCGGTGTGGGGCACCGTGGGAGTGAGCGAGAATGTCATCGAGGCCAGCTGGCTGGCGCTCGCCGACTCGTTCTCGTTTTTCTTGAGTCGCGCTGGCGCCTGATCGGGCGGCCTCTCACCTTGCGAGGCCAGCGAGCCGGGCAGTTTCCTCGAAGCCACGAAGGCCCTCCGTGGCACCAAGCCCGGTGACGCAGCAGGCCGCCGTGGCGGCGCCGAGGAGTCCGGCGTCGCGCGCGGGCATCCCCCGCAGCAGGCCGGTGAGGAGGCCAGCGAGGAGGGAGTCGCCGGCGCCAGTTGTGTCGACGACCGGGCCCGGGGCTGTGACGCAGGGGATCTCGAGCCACTCCCCATCGTTTGGCGACAGGAGCGTGCCCCGCGTGCCGAGCTTCACGCCGACGAGGCCCGGCGCCCCGTGGGAGCGATAGCAGGCGACGATCGCGCGGGGGTCGTCGAGGCCGGTCTGGTGGCGGGCCTCGTCGAGGCTGGGAACATAGACATCGACAAGTGGGAGCGCCGGCGCGACTTGGGCGAGCGTCCCGCCGCTCCCGGCCGTCTCGAGAGCGATCATGCAGCCAGTGGCGCGGATCTCGGCGAGGGCTTCGGTGAGATCGGGCTCGAGGCCGGGGAGGAGCCCGAGGTAACCGACGAGGGTGAGGCGGGCGGCGGCGAAGTGGGGAAGCTGGCGGCGGATGAAGGCCAGATCGATCGTCGCCGGGGCCCCGCCATGGTGGGCAAAGCTCCGCTCACCGCTGGGATCGATGAGGACGGCGGTCGTGCTCGTGGCGACGTCTTCACGTGCCTCGAGCGCGTCGGTCGCGATCCCCTCCCCCGCGAGCGTGGCGCGGATCACGTCTCCCCACACATCAGTGCCGACGAGGCTCGACGCGGCGACCTTCATCCCCAGCCGGGCCATCGCCGTGCCGGTGTTGCAGACGATGCCGCCGGTGGTGACCCGGATCGGATCGACATGGAAGAGCTTGCCGGCACCAGGGGCGACCGTGAGCGGGACGGGGCGAACGAGGATGTCGGCGACGCAGGTGCCGCAGAGGATCACGTCGCAGGGGGGGCAAGCCCCGAGGGGAGCAGCGGGGGCACGGGACGCGGACATGCTCGGCTCGCGGAGGGGGGTGAAAAACCTGCTGGTGGCACCGAAGGCAGGATAGCCAATCGGCGTGGCCGATCGCCAGAATGGATCTTTTCGGCTCCTCCCCGCCGCTGGTCCAGGAAAACGTTGCCATGGCGATCCGCTCTCCGCTTGTCGATGCCTATCACGCCCGTCTTCCCGCTGCCGAGCGGAAGGCCCTCGAGCAGATCCGGGCAGCCGTCCATGCCGCCTGCCCGGGGGCGGAGGAGTGTCTGTCGTACGGGATGCCGGCGGTGAAGCTCGAGGGGAAGCCGCTCGTCGGCTGGCGCGCGGCAGCGAAGCACGGGGCGTTTCATCCTTTGAGCGGGTCGACGGTGGAGACCTGCAAGGGTGCGCTTGCCGACTACGACACGAGCAAGGGGACGATCCGTTTCTCCTTCGACGCCGTCCTGCCGGCGAAGCTCGTCAAGCTCCTCGTCGCCACACGGATCGGGGAGATCAGACAGGAGGGCAAGAAGGCGGGCAAGAAGGTGACGACGCCGGAGACAAAGCCCGAGACAAAGCCCGAGAAAAAGAAGGCGACGCCTGAGAAAAAGGCCCCCTCCAAGGCCCAAGGAAAGGGAGCGGCTGCGAAGCCGGCGGCGAAGCGTGCCAATGAAAAGCAGGGCGTTGCCAAGGGGGCCGCGCGGTCCACGGACCGGCGTCATGCTTGACCGACCCCGTTCGCCGCGGGGCATGCCTGCTCCGTCGGTGGAGCGGGGCCGGCCCGGTCAGCCTTGTTCCGCTTCATCGCCTTGAATAGGTTTGAGGTTTGTCCCTGTGCCATTCTCCCCGCGGACCGTTCCGCTTTCCCCGCCAGGCAGTCGATGGACCTCCGCCATCTCCCACCGCCGCTGCTGCTCTTGCTGCTCGCCTCCGGCCCGGCGGCGGGGGCCGATCCGGCGGCGCTCTGGTCGACGCGGGTCCAGCCCCTCCTCGATCGGCACTGCGTCAAGTGCCACGGGCCGATCGAGAAGCATGGCGGCCTCGAGCTCGACACCCCGGCCGCCGTGCTGGCCGGGGGAGATTCTGGTGCGGTGGTCGTGGCGGGGCAGCCCGATTCGAGCCCGCTCGCTCTGAATCTCGTCGCCGGGGCCGGGTCGCACATGCCCCCCGACAAACAACTCACCGACGACGAGCAGGCGATCGTCCGGGCCTGGATCGACGCCCTGGGAAACGCCCCGCCCGAGCCAGCGGCGAGCACCTCCGGGAAGACGGCGGAAACGAGAGCCTTCGCGACCGTGACCGAGGCGATTGACGTGCTGATGGCGGAAGCGTGGGCGCGGCAGGGTGTGGAGCCGGCTCCTCCTGTCGATGATGCCACGTGGTGCCGGCGCGTGTGGCTCGATCTGGCCGGACGGATCCCGACCGAGGCCGAGCAGCGTGACTTTCTCCAGACGCCGAGCGACACGCGGCGCGCGGCGCTCGTCGATCGGCTCCTCGATTCCGACGAGCATGCCGTGCGGATGCGCGAGTTGTGGGACGTGTTCCTGATGGGACGGGGAAAAAGGGAATCGCGCGAAGAGCGCCGGCGGAACAGCGGCTGGTGGTCGTATCTCGAGCAGGCCTTCCGCACCAACCGCCCCTGGGACAGCGTCGTCCGCGAGATCCTCGTCGCCCGGCCGGCGGGCGCGGACGCCAAGGGAACGCCATGGTTTCTCTACGAGCGGCGCAACGATCATCAGGCGATCGCCGAGGCTGTCGCTCCGCTCGTCTACGGCGCCCGCATCGACTGCGCCCAGTGCCACGACCATCCCCTCGCCCGCGAGATCAAGCAGGCGCATTACTGGGGGCTTGTCGCAGCCTTCAACCGGGGGAAGAACGTCGAGGGGACCACCGACGTGGCGGAATCGGCCGTGGGGGGCTTCGTCAACTTCACAAATCTCCGAAAAGAATCGCAGCCGGCCCTCGTCACCCTCCTCGGGGGCACCACGGTGGCCGAGAATTGGCCCGTGGATGGCAGCCCGGAAGCGGACAGCGACGAAAAGTATCTCGATCCTGCAGCCCAGCCGCGCGTTCCGAAGTTTTCCCGCCGCGAAGCGTTTGCCGCCGCGGCCACGAGTGGCAATCCGCTGCTCGCCCGGGCGTTCGTCAACCGGCTGTGGGCTGTCTTGCTCGGGCGCGGGATCGTGGCGCCGGTCGATGAGATGACCACCCGCAATCAGCCGAGCCACCCGGAGCTCCTCGACTGGCTCTCTGCCGACTTCGCCGCCCATCAATACGACATCCGCCGTGAGGTCCGCGGCATCGTGCTCAGCCGCGTCTACGCCCTGGGGATCGCTTCCCACAGCGCTCCCGACCCCGATCCGGCTGCGTTTGCCTGCGCCGCAGAGCGTCCGCTCACCGCCGAGCAGATCGCCCGGTCGTGGTCCATCGCCGCCGGCCGGCCGACGGAGAACGACAGCCTCCGTCGCGCGGCGGTCGCTGCGATCCCCGATGTGATGCCGCGGGACTATCAGGCGACCTTTCAGCAGGCCCAGTTTCTTTCCGCGGCGCCGGCCCTGAAGGAGCTCCTCGAGCCGGTGCCGGAGAGCACGGTCGCCCGGATCGCCGCGCTGCAGGCGCCCTCAGAGCGCGTTGAGGCCGCCTTCCGCGCCGTGCTCGGCCGAGCGCCAGAGCCCGAGGAAATGGCGCAGGCCGAGCAAGTTCTCGCGTCGCGTCCGGAGCAGCCGGCCGAGGCGGCTCGCGATCTCGTTTGGGCGCTGCTGACGAGCGCCGAGTTTCTCACTCAGCCGTGAGCCCGATGAAGCGACCTGCCCCACATTTGAGCCCCGGCGACTGCCCGCGTGACGAGCATCGGCTCCATCGTCGGCTGTTCCTCGAAGGGCTCTCCGCCGCGGGGGTGGGGGGCTTTTCCGGGCTGTTTCACAATCCCGCCCTGGCCGCGGAAGCAAAGCGTGCCGAGAAGCGCTGCATCCTCCTCTGGCTGTGTGGCGCGCCGAGCCAGTTCGAAACCTGGGATCCGAAGCCCGGCCGACCCGGTGGCGGCCCGTTCGGAAGCACGCCGACGAATGTCCCCGGCCTCCACTTCTCTTCGCTCATGCCACGCTGCGCCTCGATCGCCGACAAGCTCAACATCGTCCGCTCGATGAAGACGGCGCAGTCGGAGCATCTCCAGGCGATCAATCTCTTGCAACGCGGCAATCCCGACCGGGCGGGCTTCACCCGGCCGACGCTTGGCAGTGCCTTGTCGCACGCCGTCGGCCAGCTCGATTCACCGATTCCGAACTTCGTCTTCCTCGATCCGATTCCGGGGGGAAATGAGTTCGAGAGCTTCAAGGCGGGGAACTGGGCCGGCTGGCTCGGCGTGGAGCACGCCCCGGTGCGCCTCGGCGGCGACTACACGCAGCTCCTCGATGCCGCCCCCGATGCCCTCGGCCGACACGACCGCGAGACGTTGCGGAAGTTCCTCACGTCGCGGTTCGAGCGCGAGCGAAGAAGCTCCATCGCTCGCAGCCAAAATGCCGCCTTCGAGCGGATGCGGGGGCTGGCGGCGAGCGCCGATCTGTTTGACGTCGAGCGGCTCCCCCCCCGCGATCGGGAGCGCTACGGGCCGGGGAGCTTTGCCCAGCACGCCCTCATGGCGAGGCACTTGGTCGAGCACGGGGCGCCGTTTGTGATGGTGGCCAACGGCATGAACTGGGACAACCACGTCTTCCAGCACGAGATCCATCAGATGCTCGTGCCGGAGCTCGATCATGTGCTCTTTCATCTCGTTCGTGATCTCGAGGAGCGTGGTCTCCTCGATTCGACGCTCGTGATCGCGATGGGGGAGTTTGGCCGCACCCCCTGGCTCAACGCCGCTCGCGGCCGCGACCACTACCCGAATGCCTGGAGCCTGATGATGACCGGGTGCGGGCTGCGCCGCGGGGTCGTCGTCGGGGGGACCGATGCCGATGGTGTCGACGTCGTCGGCCAGCCGATCGACGAGCAAAATCTGTTTGCCACGATCTTCACGGCCCTCGGGCTCGATCCCCACGCCGGGTACGATCTGCCAGGATTGCCGACGTTTCACCTCGTCGAGAACGGGAAGGCGCCGATCAGCGACCTGCTTGCGTGAACCGATGAAGCTCACCCTCCTCCACGATTCCGCGCTCGCCAGCGGCGTCTTCGGCCTGGCGCTTGCCCCCGACGGCGGCCGTGCCTTTGCGGCCTGCGCCGATGGGCGGGTCATCGGAATCGATCCGCAGTCGGGCGAGCAGGTGGCGCTTGCGGGAGTGCATGGCTCGTATGCCAGCGGCTGTGCGCTGCTCCCCGACGGAAGGTCGCTCGTCTCCGGCGGCTACGACGGGCAGCTGCTCTGGCACGATCTCGAGAGTGGGGCGATGACGAGGGCTGTGCCGGCGCATCGATTCTGGAGCTGGGATCT
>CAJAYZ010000638.1 GCA_903949225.1 uncultured Planctomycetaceae bacterium | reverse complement strand
TCCGGGGCGATCATCACCAGTTCCACGTCCGGTGCAGTCACGTTGACGGGCTCCTCTGCCTCCGACTCAACCTCCGCCGGTACGATCCAGAATGGCTCTGGCACTTTGTCACTTGCGAAACTGGGCGCCGGCACGCTCACCCTCTCCGGGTCGAACGCCTACACCGGCGGGACGACGCTCACCGCCGGCACGCTCGCACTCGGGCATGCCAATGCGATCGGCTCCTCTGGCACGATCAGCTTCGGCGGCGGCACGCTCCAATCCTCGGCGAGCAACACGACCGACTACTCGGCCCGGTTTTCCAATGCGGCTAGCCAGCAATACAGAATCGACACCAACGGCCGGAACGTCACCCTCGCCTCGAATCTGACAAGCTCCGGCGGCAGCTTCGAGAAGCTGGGGACCGGTGCCGTCACCCTGTCGGGCACCAACAGCTACTCCGGCGGCACGACGGTCTCTGCCGGGTCACTTGTCGGCACGACGTCGAGCCTCCAGGGGAGCATCACGAACAACGCCGCGGTGACGTTCAACCAATCGACCAGCGGCACCTACTCCGGCGCGATGTCGGGCTCGGGGTCGCTCACGAAGCTCGGGGCGGGTGCCGTGACGATATCGGGCACCAACAGCTACTCCGGCGCGACGACCATCTCGGCCGGCACGCTCCTCGTCAACGGAAGCCTTACGACTTCCGCCGTCACCGTCGGCAACGGCGGCACGCTCGGTGGTAGCGGCTCGCTCGGAGCGCTTCTGACCGTGCAGTCGGGGGGCGTGCTCTCCCCCGGCAACAGCCCGGGGGTCCTAGCCGCTGCGGCCCTCGACCTCCAGGCGGGGAGCACGACGCTCATGGAGGTCATCGGCTCCGGGTCGTCCGCCGGCACCGCCGGCACCGCCGGCACCGCCGGCACCAACTACGACCAGGTCCAGATCACCACCTCCGGCGGAGTCACGTACGGCGGGAGCCTCAATCTCAATTTCGGAAACTCGACCACGTTTCTCAATGGCACCGTGTTTGATCTCTTCGCCTTCACCGGCTCACCGATCGGCCACTTCTCCTCCGTGGTCTCATCCGGAACGGGGCTCTACGCGAACTCGAGCTTCTCGCGCACCGGTGGCACCTGGACGAGCACGATCGGTGACCAGTTGCTCTCATTCAGCGAGCTGACCGGCCGGCTGTCGTTTGCAATCGCCGCCGTCCCCGAGATCGTCCCCACCACAGGCGGTAGCGCCCTCTCGCTTGTCGCTGGTGTCCTGGCGATCATCGAGCAGCGGCGCCGGCGTGCCACGCACGCAGCCTGATCGAGTTGGCCTGATGATCACTGATTGAAAACCGGGTTTGGCATCGCAAGGTGCCCAGCCCGGTTCGTTTGGTGCCCGCACGACAGGCCGACCAGTTGCATCACGGCTCCCATCTGCTTGCCAGTCTTCGCGGCTCCCATGGGCAACTTGATGCCGCCGCTCATCACCAGCGCCAAAATAGTCACCAGCGGCAGCGAGAGAACGAAACCGCCCACGCGGGGAAACCGGCGTCCAAGTTCCGAAGCGGTGAGGATGACCGCCAGAGAAATGATCGCTCGCACGAGCAGGGAAGTCATGGCAACAAGCTCCTGAACAGAAGGAGACCATCACCGCCGCGGTCTGCCCGCGGGTGCGATGGCACTCCCTGGTGACCGACATCACTTGTGGTCGTGGTCGCCATGCGGCTGCTCCTCAAAATCACCCGCGAACGGTGTGCCGCCGATCTCGCCGCTGATCGTCCCGGCGAACTCACGAACAATGCCGAGGCTCTCGTGGGTCCCACCGTAGCGGGATGCCTTGCCATCAGCCTCACCGGCGAGCGGCCGAGCCGTCAGTTCGACCTGGAACGCCGGCTCGCGGATCGTGAGCAGAAGTTTCCCGTCCGACGCCTCCACCGCCGTCGGGGTCTTTTCGTCACTGCCGAGGACGTAGACCACGGCTTCCTTGGCGTCGTGATCGACCGTGAATTCGACGTGGTACTTGCCACCCCCCCAGTCGGCGAGTGTTCCGCCGTTGGGGCCCTCGCCGTGGGAATGTCCGCTGTGGCCTTCATGGGAATGGCCGTGGTCCGACGCCGTCGCCACCTTCGGGGCGACCGGTGGCGGCGTCGGAGCCTTCGAGCATCCGGTGACGAGCGTCAATGTAGCGATGATCGCCGCAATCGTGACAGTTGTCCGTGTCGTCATGGTTTCATGTCCTTTGGGGTCGTCGTCTTAGGCACCGTCACGCGACGGTGCCTCGCTCGTCGCCGGCGGTGAGCAGTGCTTCGTCGTCGTCGCGCATTTGGGCCAAGCGCGACGCATCCTGGCCGCTGAATCTCCAGAACAGGCCAGGATGGATGAGAAACTCGCAGAAGGTGGAAGTGACGAGGCCGCCGAGGATCACCGTCGCCACCGGATAGAGGATTTCGCGGCCTGGCTCTTGGCCCCCGACCACCAGCGGCACCAGGCCGATGCCAGCCGTGAGCGCCGTCATCAGCACGGGGGCGAGTCGCTCGAGGCTCCCCCGCAACACCATCTCCCGGGAAAACTCCTCCCCTTCTTGCTGCATGAGATGGAAGTAGTGCGTGACGAGAAGGATGCCATTGCGAACGGCGATGCCGCCGAGCGAGATGAAGCCCACGAGGCTCGCCACCGAGAGCGGCTGGCCGGTGATGACCAGCGCCAAGGCACCACCGATGAAGGCGGTGGGCAGGGCGTTGAGGAGCTGGAGGACGATCCGCACCGACGGATAGAGGATCATGAGGACGACGAACATCCCCGCTACCGACACCGCCGCCAGGACGCCAATCAGCGTCGTGGCGCGGCGTTGGCTCTCGAACTGCCCGCCGTATTCGACGAAGTAGCCCTCCGGCAGGGCCACCCGCTCCTGCACGCGGGCCTGGATCTCGGCGACAGCGCCCGACAGGTCGCGGCCCTGGGTGTTGCAGCGGACGACGATGCGGCGACGGGCGTTCTCGCGATGGACGGCGTTCGGACTCCTTCCATCGCCGATATCGGCCAATTCTCGCAGCTCGATCTGCCCGCGCTCGTCGGGGAGATCGATGCGGAGGCGACCGAGGTTGGCGTAGTCGGTACGATACCCCTCCTCGAGCCGCACCAGGAGATCGAACCGTCGCTGCCCTTCGAGCACCTGCGACACGACCTCGCCCTGGAGGGCCGTCTGCAGCACGCGGGCCACGTGCTCGCGCGTCACCCCATGGAAGGCGAGATCATCGGGGCGGAGTCGGATGTGCAGTTCGTCCGCCTGTTGGATCGGTTCCACCACCGGCGGCGTCACCCCCGGAATTGACTGGATCGCCGACTTGATCCGGTCCGCCGCCTGGATGAGAACGTCGAGGTCGTCGCCGTGCACCTTGATCGCGATCTGGGCATAGACTCCCGACACCATGTGGCTGATGAGGTGGGCGAGGGGCTGCTCGACCTCGATCGCCACCCCCGGGACCTCGCTGCTGAGATCCGCGAGCAATTCTTCGATGATCTCCTCGCGGTGCCGGCTGCTCTCGGGATTGATGCTGATGATGTATTCGCCCGCGTTCACCGGCGCCGCATGCTCGTCCATCTCGGCCCGTCCCGTGCGGCGGACGAAGTGGAGGATCTCACCATTCGGGCGCTCCTCGGTCTTCTGGAGTGCCCGCAACTTCGCGTCGATCAGTCCCGACGCTTGGTTCGAGGCACGAAGTGAGGACCCAGGTGGAAGGGTGACGTTGACCTGCACGCTTCCCTCGTCGAAAGGGGGCAGAAAATCGCGGCCGAGCCGAGACAGCTCCCAGGCGGCAAAGCCCACGCCGGCCCACGTCGCGAGGAGAAGGAGCCCCGGAAAGGCCATGCTGAATCGGATCAACGGCGACGCCGCCCACTTCAGGATTCGTAGGAGCAGGCCGTCTCCATGGTGATGAGTCGCCAGCGATCGCGGCAGGAGGTAGTAGGAGAGGACGGGAGTCACCGTCAGCGAGACCAGCAGCGAGGCGAGGATCGAGACGATGTACGCCACGCCGAGCGGCGCGAAGAGACGGCCTTCCACGCCGGAAAGCGCGAACAGGGGCATGAACACGAGGATCACCACGGCGGTGCCGAAGACAATGGCGCTGCGGATCTCGCAGCTGGCCTCGTATACGACTCGGAGCGCCGGCAGCGGGTGGGGCTGCGCGTTGTTCTCCTTGAGCCGTCGGTAGATGTTCTCGACGTCCACGATCGCGTCGTCGACGAGCTCACCCATGGCGACGGCGATTCCACCGAGCGTCATCACGTTGATGGAGAGCACGGTGCCCGTCAGCATGCCGGCAAGTCGGAAGACGAGCGTCGTGATCACGAGGGACAGCGGGATCGCCGTGAGCGTGATGAACGTCGTCCGCAGGTTCATGAGGAACAAGAAGAGGACGATAAGGACGAGAACGGCACCGATCACGAGCGCCTCGCCGACGTTGAAGATGCCGCGATCGATAAACGACTTGAGGCGAAACAGCTCGGAGTTCACGACGACATCCGCCGGCAACGCCGCCTCGACTTCGCGGAATGCCTCGGCGATCCGTTCGGTGAGGGCCCGCGTGTCGACGTGCGGTTGTTTGGCGACCGTGAAGACGACCCCGGGAATCCCATTAATGGCGCCGTCGCCCCGCTTGAACTGCGGTCCTTCGACCACCTCAGCCACCTGCCCGAGGAGGATCGTGCGCCTCGCGTGGACGGCCACCGGCACCTTCCGGAGATCTTCGAGGACACGACTGGATTCCGGGCCGAGTCGACCGAGCACCCTGATCGGCCGCTCCTGCTCCCCCTGGACGGCGAATCCGCCGCTCGAGTTGATGTTGCTATCGCGGAGGGCCTGCTCAACCATCCCGAGCGACACGCCGTACTCGAGCATCGCCGCGGGGTCGGCGAGGATCTGGTACTGCTTCCGGTCGCCCCCCTGCACGAACACCTCGGCAACGCCAGGGATCTTCAGGAGTCGGGGACGCACCACCCAGTCGGCCGTCGTCCGCAGGCTCATCGACTGCTGGAGCTTCGTAGCGAAGACGACGTCATGGTCGCGGCCGCCGATCCTGAGCGTGGCGCTCCGGGGGAGTTCCTCGCGTGTTCCACCATCAACGGCCGATCCGGCCCACCGGACCCCCTCCACCGCGACGGGCTCCCAGGTCGATGGTCGGTGGCGATCGACGACTTTCCACACCCGGACCATCCGAGTAGCTTCCCCGTCGATGATGAGTTCAGCGAGCCACGGCGTCCTCGGGATGACGGCCAGATCGCCATTCCCTGGCCCCTGCTGTCGATAGATTCCAGCGATCACGATCTGTCCCATGATCGAGGCGGTGGGGGTCATCTGGGGGCGGATGCCCGGCGGAAGGATTCCGGCGACGGTCGACAGCCGCTCCTGGACGGTCTGACGGGCGGCGCGGACCTCGACATTCCAGTTGAACTCGACATAGATCACGTTCAAACCGGCCGTCGATTGGCTCCGCACCGCCTCGACGCCGTTGGCACCGAGCAGCGCGATCTCGATCGGCTGTGTGACGAGCGACTCCACCTCCTCGGTGGCCAGCCCCTGGCATTCGGTGATGATCACGACACGGGGACGGTCGAGATCGGGGAACACATCGATCGGCATCAGAGTCGCCAACCAACTCCCGTAGACGAGCAGCACGAGACTCGACACGACGACGAGGAGTCGATACCGCAGTGCGAGTCGGATGACGGCGTTGAGCATGATGCTACGAGCGTGCCAGGGAACGGACATTGACCAGGTCGCGGGTTGCCGTGGGGGGCTGCCGCGTCACGACACTAGTGGGCACCATGCACGGTGCCATCGGCGTGGACATGGACCCCGACGGGGGTGCCGCTGGCGGCCTGCGCCTTGAGGACGCGATTGAGCGAGGCCGCCGACCCCTGCGCCAGATACCATCCCGGCGCCACGCTGCCGTCGTTGGCGATCACGACGTCGAGACGATCCTCGTGGAGCACGCGAACGGGGCGGCGGTCGAACAGGTCGCCGTTCTGCCGGAAGACGTAGGCCTCGGGCCCCTCGCGCACGATTGCCGCGGCCGGCAGCACGATCACATCCTTCAGCTCCTCGACGGGCACATGGAGGCGTACCCGTTGGCCCGGTCGGAATCGCCACACGACGAACGTCTTTCCCTCCTTCTCGTAGGAGCGGGATTGGTTGGAGAGGGGGACGAAGAAGTCGAACGTCCGGCTCGCGGGGTCGATGGTGTTCGAAAGGTGACGAATCTCGAACGACTGGTCGAGGGGCGGCCACGCCGTCGAATCGTCCTCGGCAAAGTCGATCCGGAGCGGCCATTGCTGCTGCGCCGCCCGTTCGAGTGCCGTGGCCTCGCGCTTGAAGGCGTGTCCGGCGATGAAGAGCTTGCCGTGGTTGGAGAGGACGCCGAGGAGTTGCCCCGCCTGCACCTGCGTGCCCAAGTCGATCTTCAGGTCCTGGACCTCGTAGACGAGTTCGCCGGGCGGGGCGGCCGCGACGACGGGGGCCGAGGGGACCACAATCGGTGGCGGGGCAACGACGTCGACCGACGCGACGAAACTTCCCCCTGCCACCTGATCCACCTGGGCGGGGCTCAAGCCGCGGGTGAGCAGATCCTGCCTGTAGCTTTCACTCGCCGCTTGCAGGCGACGGAGTTGCTGCTCGACCTCGATGATTCGCACCTGG
Organism: uncultured Planctomycetaceae bacterium; assembly: GCA_903949225.1. Lineage (GTDB taxonomy): Bacteria > Planctomycetota > Planctomycetia > Pirellulales > UBA1268 > QWOP01. Next base: position 1,024 of record CAJAYZ010000638.1, on the reverse strand, counting down.
GGGATCGCCCCATCGCCGATCTGGGTGAGCCGCTGACGCTTCTCTGTCTCCAACTCGATGTCGCGTGTGACCTTGAACAGCTCCGACTGGGTGTTCTGGATGTATTCACTGAGCAGCCGGAGGGTGAACAGCGTGTCGCCGGGGTGGATGGTGTCGCCGGCGAAGGCGTGGATCTGCGTGACCACCCCGACCGCAGGTGATGTGACACCCCTGTCGGACAATCCCGGTCGGTCCATGACCTCCCCTGGCACGATGATCGAGCGCCAGTAGTTGGAAAGCGTCGCGGGGCGGGACACCAGGCCGAGGTTCTGCCGGGCCTGGGGGCTCAATTCGAGCATCTTTGGCTGCCCGCTGGATCTCTCGGCCTCGGCTCCAGCAGTGGCAGGGGTGGTGATCGACGAAGGCGAGATCCATGCGCCCCGGTACCAGGCCGTCGCCGCGATCACGCCCCCGAGGAGGGCGACGGCGAGCATCCAGAGGAGACTTCGGAGAACGGCCATGGGATACGGATGGGGGTGAAAGGGGATCGGTACGGGGCCACGAGGAGAGTCGATCACGGCGACTACCCGATAGGGATGTCGCCTCGGTCACGGAGCGGAACAGATCCGCGTTGGCGCACGTCAAGAAGGCCCCGCGATCAGACGCGAAGCACGTGCGGGAAGATGGTGAGAAACGGGCTGGCCGGGTCGCCTGGTGGTCGCACCCGGCGCGGCGATGGATGGAGATGCGGCGCGGCGCCGTCCGGCACGCCGCTGACAGGGTCGAGCCAGTCGATTGGCTCGCGGGCCGCAAGGGTGGTCCGTGTCTCGGAGAGCAGGATCACTCCTTCGTCCGTGACGTACGTCGCATCGCGATCGTGACTCGGGGTTGGTTCCCGGTCGGGCCGGGCTCCGGAGATAGGGCCCGAGGACTCATGGTCATGGCCATGGCCGTGACTGGCGTGGTGCCCCCGGTGATGGTGCTGCCGATGGTCATGGGCCCCAGCCGTGAGGTGGAAATGCGGTCGCGCAGTCGGGGAGTGGGG
>CAJAYZ010000637.1 GCA_903949225.1 uncultured Planctomycetaceae bacterium | reverse complement strand
CCGCTGAGCAGGCCCCCGGCGGCGTTGGTCACGGTGCCGCTGGTCGCGACCACCACGGCGGTGCCGCCGCTGATCGTGCCGGAGTTTGTCAGCGAGCCGACCGTCGAGCCAACATCGCCGTTGAAGCCGGTCCGCGGGCCGCTGATCGTGCCTGCGTTGTCGAGGAGCGTGAGCGTCTGGCCCCCTTGAAGATAGAGGGCGTCGTAGGCGGTGGCCGTGATCAAGCCTGTGGTGGTGTTGCTGACGGTACCCGTGGTCGCGATCACCACCGAGAAAGAGCCGCTGAAAGTGCCGGAGTTCGTGAGCGTGCCGATCGTCCCGCCAGGCTCGACCTCGAGGCCACGTTCGCCGCCCGACACCGAGCCTGAATTGTCAATCGTGGTCGTCGTGCCGGCGGAGAGGCTGATCCCTTTCAGGCCCGCGGTGATCGAGCCGGAGTTGGTGAACGTGCCGAGGGTGGCTCCGCTGTCGTACAACACACCAACCGTGCCGGCGGTCACAGAGCCGTTATTCGTGAATTGCCCGACCGAGCCGCCAGACTGCCAGACGCCCCGGTAGCCGTTGCCCTTGATCAGCCCGCCGGCGTTGTTGGTCACGCTGCCGATCGTCCCGGCACCAGTGAGGCCGTTGTCGCCGGAAATCGTGCCGGAGTTGGCGAGCGTGAGGACCGAAGTCCCGGCAGCGAGGCCGACGCCGGTGGCGCCATTGATGAGGCCGCTATTGGTGAACGTGCCGACCGACCCGGTGCCCTGGAGCCCGAATCCAACCCCACCGCTCGATCCCGCCGTGCCGCTGTTGGAGAAGGCGCCGAGCGTGGCGCTGGCAATGACGACGGCGTTGTAGCCGGTGATCGAGCCGGCGTTCTGGATCGAGCCGACGCCGCCGCCGTCCGCCACGAATCCCCAGGCGTCGCCGACCAGCGACCCGCCGGCCTGATTCTCAAACGTGCCGATCGTGCCGCTCGTCTCGAGGCCCCTGTAGCCGGTGATCCTGCCGGAGTTGGTGATCGTGTCGAAAGAACCGGTGGCCTGGTTCAAGACGCCGAAGCTGAAGGCCGCGATCGAGCCGGAATTGGTGAGCGTGGTGGTGGTGTTGGTGCCGGTGGAGATCACGCCAGCGCCGGAGGCGTTGTCGGTGATGGCACCGGAGCTCGTCAGGGTGATCGAGTTGCCGTTGCCGTAGATCGGCCCGGTGGTCGAGGTGGTGATCGTTGTCTGGGCGGCCGCCGCCGTCGGCAGCAGCGCCAGGGCGAGGAGGAGGGCCGAGCGGAATCGCCCCTGCACAGGCCGGAAAACGGATTTGAAAGACATCGGCAACACTCCATGCTTGATGGATCTGCCCAGACCTTTGCCTGGGGCAACCTGGCGATCGCGGGCTGTCCTTACCTGCGGACGGCGCTGCACGGTCCCCTGTTGGTAAATAGCCGTCCTCAAGCCAAAACCTGACAGCGACCGATTCGAGAAAAATCGGCGATCTGGCCGTAAACCATTGCTTCCCAAGGGCTTGGGGCGATTCTGATCGCGGAAAAATCTTTTCTCGTCCGGGGGCCGAGCGGCCCCTTACCCCACGGCAATCCGCCCAAATTTGGTGGCTGGCACCTTTTCCCCCCCGTTTTCTGGCCGCGCCGAACGCATTCCTTGCCTCGGGTTTTGGACTCAGGGATAACTCCAAGGGGAATCCTTAAGCCCGAGCAAGGAGGCTCTCTTGAACGGCACCTCCACGACGCGGATCTCGCTGCTCAATGTCCTCCGCGATGAGCCGGATGACGACGCCGCTTGGGGGGAGTTTGTCCGCGTCTATGGGCCGGCGGTGGTGACGTGGTGCCGGGAGCGAGGGCTGCAGCACGACGACGCCCTCGATGTCACGCAGGATGTCCTGCTGCGCTTCTGGCGGACGTCGAAGCAATTCGACTACAACCCCCGCGGCCGCTTCCGCAGCTATCTCGAGCAGGTCGCCCGCTCGGCCCTCGTCCGCTGG
>CAJAYZ010000636.1 GCA_903949225.1 uncultured Planctomycetaceae bacterium | reverse complement strand
GCGCACGAGAAGTCCTGCCGGCATCTCGCCCGGGCCCAAGACTACGCCAAGCAGTCGGCAGAGCTGGCCTCGAACGGCAACTGCCGGGCGATCGATGGCTACTTCGCCGCCACCGAAGCGGCTTGGAACGCCATGTGGCTCTGTCCAGACGATCCAGACCTCGTCCGCGAGGCGGCGGAGCTCTACGCCTGCTCGCTCCAGGGCTTGCTCGAGTCGGCCACCGCCCACGGGCGGCTCGACTGTCGCGGGCTCCTCATCGGGCCGGAGTGGGGGCCGATCGTCGTCCCGATCGAGATGCGGGGGATGCAGATTCCGGCCTCGGCGATCGAGCATGTCGAGGCGACGCCTCCCCCGGGCGACAAGCGGATCAACCGCCGCCATGAACGGGGGGGCTTCGGCCTCCCGGTGAGCGTGCGGGTGGCGACGCCGGCCGACCGGGAGGGAAACCGCGTCCTCGCGCCGAAGCGTCAGAGCCTGGCGGCCACGGCCGTGCTCCGCTTCATGAAGCCTGCCGATGAGAACGTCCTCGAGGCCTTCTCTGGTCCACTCGCACGCGATCACGCCCCCGCGATCCTCGATCTCGTCAATCCCATGGAGATCGCCGCGGTCGATCTCGGGCCCTCCCGCCCGCTCCTCGCCGCCGACCTGACGGCGCCGCTCCTCGACATGCTCGGCGGGATGCCGGCCAACGACAACGTGATGAATTTTCTCAGGCCGTACGGCAGCGCCGATACGCGACCGCGGCTCGAGCTCCTCGAGCCCCATCGCCCCGGCCGCGTCCCGGTGGTCTTCATCCACGGCCTCGGCAGCGACGAGGGAACCTGGTTCGATCTCCTCAACGAGCTCCGCGTCCGCCCCTGGTTTCTCGATCGTTTCGAGCCCTGGCTCTTCCACTACCCGACCGGGGCCTCGTTCCTCCAGACCTCCGCCGAGCTCCGCCGCCAACTGACGGCGACGGTCCGCCGCTTCGATCCGGAAGGAAAAGATCCGGCGATGCAGCACCTCGTCCTCGTCGGCCACAGCATGGGGGGGCTCCACGCCAAGCTCCAGGTCGTGGAGCCGGGAACGGCGCTGTGGGATTCGGTCGCCTGCGTCCCCTTCAACGAGGTGCGAATGCGGAGTTCGATCCGTCGTCAGGTGGCCCCGGGCTACTTCTTCAAGCCGCTCCCGTTCGTGAATCGGGTCGTCTACATCGCCACGCCGCACGCCGGCAGCTCGCTGGCGTCGCTGGCCGTGGGACGCGTCGCCTCGGCGACCGTCCAGCAGCCGGAAGAATCGCTCGCCATCCATCGCGAGGTCCTCGGCGCAAACCCTGGGGCCTTCCAGAGCGATTATGTGCGCGCCCCCCCGACGACGGTCGACATCCTCGAGCCGAAGTCGAGAATCCTTCAAGCGCTTTATGATCTCCGCCCCTCCTGCCGGGTGACGATGCACTCGATCATCGGCAATGGGGTCACCTGGCCGTTGAGCGGCCCCGGCGACAACGTCGTGCCGGTGACGAGCGCCCGGCTGCCGGGGGTGGTCAGCGAGGTCTACGTTCCCTCGGTTCACACCGAGCTTCACCACCACCCGATCACGGTCCTCGAGATGGAGCGGATCCTCGGCGATCACCTCCGCGAGAACG
>CAJAYZ010000635.1 GCA_903949225.1 uncultured Planctomycetaceae bacterium | reverse complement strand
GCGGTCGAGGAAGCGGGGACGGGCGGGGCGATCCTCTCGATCACCTTGCGGCGGGCGCGGTGGGCGGCCTGTGCCCTCGTCCTCGCGGGGAGGGCGCGGCGGCCGGCCCGTGGGGGGCCGACGTCCACCGGCGGGGGCTCCTGCTCCTTCGGCGCGGTCGAGGAAGCGGGGACGGGCTGTTCTGCCGGCGGGGGGCGGGGCCGTACGCCCTCTTCCACCGGGGCCGCTTGGTGCCACGGAGCCACGGCCTACGGAGCCACGGCCTAGGGAGCCACGGCCTAGGGAGCCACTGCCTACGCGGCCACGGCCTGCTGTGGAGCCGCCTGATCGTGGCGGACGGCCTCCGGCGACTGCGGGACGGCCACTGCGGCGGTCGTCGCCACGCTGGCTGAAGGGGCGTCTGTTCCCCTGGGGACGGGGGCCGTGGGCGCCGCGGGGTGGGCCCGCGTCGAGGCCGGCGGTCTGAGCGAGGGCATCCTTGCGGAGGCCCTCGACCTCTGACCAGGCCAACAGCCGCCACTGCCCTGGCAGCAGGTCGCCGAGGGAGAGCTTTCCGACCGCGACACGCTTGAGCTGATGGACCTTGTGCCCGAGTTGCGCGAGCATGCGGCGGATCTCGCGGTTCTTCCCCTCATCGAGGACCATCTCAAGGACCGCGCTTTGCTTGTGCTGCGACTTGAGGTGGACGTGCTGGGCCCGGGCCATCCCCTCCGCGAGGCCGATGCCGCGGCGGAGTTTGTCGAGGGTTTCCGGAGTGGGAACGCCCGCCACCTGGACGAGGTATTTCTTCTCGACGCCATACCGCGGGTGGGCGAGGAGATTGGCCAGTTCGCCATCGTTGGTGACGAGGATCAGCCCTTCGCTCATCCGGTCGAGCCGGCCGATGGCAAACAGCCGCTGTTCCCCCGGCACAAGGTCGACGACGCGGGGCCTGCCGTCGGGGTCGAAGTTCGTGGTCACCACGCCGACCGGCTTGGAGAGCATGTAGACCACCCGCTTCGGGTCGGGGAGCCGCTCGCCGTCGACGCGGATCTCCTGGCGGAGCGGATCGACCCGGGTACCGAGTTGCGTGACCACCGTTCGGTCGATCTCGACCCGCCCGGTCGTGATCAGTTCTTCGCAGTTCCGCCGGCTGCCGAGCCCGGCCGCCGCGAGCACCTTCTGGAGCCGCTCGAGGCCGTCATCGACAGCGACTGGGGCTTGGCGAAACCGGCCGCGGGGGGGAGCTTTGCGGGCCGGTTCGTGTCCGGCCTGGCTACCGGCCGGCGGGGAACGGCGCGATGTGATCCGCGAGCCACGGCCGCGATTGGGCTCCCCTGAACGACGCGGTTGATGGGGCTGGGAGGAGGAGGGATCGGCGGGCAAGGGAAACTCCGGCGCGCGGGGGGAAAGGGGCCACTCGCACGGCGGACCCACCGCGGGATCATACACCGGACGTCGGAGGGCTGCGGGATTCGCCTGCCCGGTCGCGATCGGGACGGTTTCCCGGGAACGCCGCCATCCCTCACCGCATCGGCGACCACCAGCGGGAGCGACGGACTTCGGTCACCGGCTCGTTGTAGTCGCGGGGAAGACTCCCATCCATGAGGGCCTCACGGTAGAGCGTGGAGCCGATGTCGGGCTGCGGGTAGGGATCGAAGCGGACGGCGCGACGTTGCTGTGTCCGGGCGTTGGAGGTGGTCTGCAAGGACGGTTTTGCCAGCGAAGCGCAGCCCCCGGCCCACGGCATCAGGCTGACCACGGCCAGCAGCGCAG
>CAJAYZ010000634.1 GCA_903949225.1 uncultured Planctomycetaceae bacterium | reverse complement strand
TCCTCGACTCTCTCGGCTTCACCCGCTATGCCGTCTCCCTCAAGGACTCCGATCCCACCAAGGTGATCGAGGTCAACAGGCGCTTCGCCGAACAGCGGCCGGAGATCCCGCTCCATCTCGGCGTCACCGAAGCGGGGATGCCCCCCGACGGGATCATCAAGACGCGGATCGCCTTCGAGCAGCTCATCAGCCGCGGGATCGGCGACACGGAGCGCGTTTCGCTCACCGTCCCCAACGCTCGCACGCCCGAGGAGATCGCCGCGGCCGAGGCGATCCTCGCCGACATCGCCGCGGGGCGGGTGCGGAGCGTCGTCGACTACGGGCTCTCGTCGCTCAACATCATCTCCTGCCCGAGCTGCTCGCGCGTCGAGAACGAGGCCTTCATCGAGCTGGCCCGCGAGGTCAAGGAGATGACACAGTACGCCAAGGACCACGCGATCACGATCGCCGTCATGGGCTGCCGCGTCAACGGCCCGGGGGAGACCGACGACGCCGACCTCGGCCTGTGGTGCGGCCCGACGCACGTGAATCTCAAGCGTCGCTCCGTGGAGCTCGGTGCCTTCCCCTACGACGCGATCCTCCCCAAGCTCAAGGCCGAGCTCGATCGGCTGATCCGGGGTTAGACGTTCGGGGATGCGGCATCGGATCGACCGCATGACTCGATCGCGACGGCGCGGCACTCGAGAGGTCAGACGTTTTTCCGAGTGACGAAAAGGTCAGGGACGACTTTTTGGGACGGTATTTTCACCCCGCCGCTCGGCGTCTCTTCGTCGATCGCCTCTGCGTCGATGCCGGCGAACCCATCGCCGTGTTCCATGCGACGTGAGCGGAGTGGCTCATGCATCTTCGGCAGTGAACGTGCGTTCTGAGGTGCCATTCGAGTACCGCCATATGGATGGAAGGAACTCCGCGAGCACCGCCCTGCGGACGGTGGCTGTGATGGCCAACGTGTTCATGCTCAACCTCTGCTACGACGTTCCCGTCAAGCTGTTTTCGTTCCAGGTGCTGCTTCTGGCGATCGTCGTCGCGGCCCCGGACGTGCCGCGATCGGAGCGATTTTCTCCTTTTGAACCGCGGCTTCCACCTCGTCAACGAGGCACCCTTCAACCGCTGACGCCGGCGCCCGGAGGCCCGTCCTCCACCACGGCCAGGAGCATGCCGTCGTGGCCCTTGGCCCCCACCGTCTGAAGGGCTGAGGCGCGGAGGCGCGGATGGGCCGCGATCCAGTCCATCATCGACCGCACGCCGTCGACCCCCGCATCCCCCGTGTCCGCATTGATCACGCGCCCGTTGCGCACGACGTTGTCGACCACGACGAGCGTGCCCGGCCGCGAGAGGGCGAGGGCGTTCTCGACGTAAGCCCGCGAGTTCTGCTTGTCGGCGTCGATGAACACCAGGTCGAACGGGGCCGCCCGCGCGGCGCGAAGTGCGGCGAGCGACTCGAGCGCCGGCCCGGCGATCACCTCGACGCGCGTTCCGAGGCCGGCCCGTTCGAGGTTCTCCCGGGCGAGGCGGGCCCGGCCGGGGTCGATCTCGAGCGTGACGAGCCTCCCGTCGGCCGGTAGCGCCCGGGCGAGCCAGATCGTGCTGTAGCCGGCCAGGGTGCCGATCTCGAGGATCCGCCGCGCGCCGGTCGCCCTCGCGAGCACCTCGAGGAAGCGCCCCTGCGCCGGGGCCACGGCGATCTCCGGGAGCCCGGCCTGCGCGGCGGCGGCGGCCG
>CAJAYZ010000633.1 GCA_903949225.1 uncultured Planctomycetaceae bacterium | reverse complement strand
GCGAAGCGCGGATCGGCATGTCGCGGCCGACGGCTGCGAGCGTGCCTTTGAGCGAGCGCACGAACAGGCCAGCGTCGGTGCCGACGCCGATGGCTCGGAAGCCCTGCGCGAGGCGTTCGCGGAGGTTGTCGTCGCCGGTGGCGATCACGCCACAGTGTCGGCCCGATTGTCGGATGCGCTCTTTCATCGCGAGAATCTGCGCGGCAACGCCGGGGCCCTCCCACTCCCCGCGGTAGCCGGCGGTGGAGGAGAAATCGGCGGGGCCGAACCAAAACAGCTCGACGCCGTCGATCTGGCACATCTCCGGCACGGCGTTCACTGCCGCGACCGATTCGAGGATCGGCACGACGAGGACATGCTCGTTGGCCTCGGCGGTGTGCTCGCGCATGCACTGCCCCCAGCCGGTCGCCCGTTCGGCGCCGATGCCCCGCTCCCCTTGGGGCGGGTAGCGGGCAAACGCCACCGCGCGGGCCAGCTGTTCAGCCGTCTCGATCCAGGGGATCACGATCCCGTCGGCGCCGAGGTCGAGGGCCCGCTTGATGAGGCCCCGATCGAGCTCCGCCACCCGCACCAGCGCCACCGTATCACTGCGGACGGTGGCCCGGAGGTGATCGGCAATCTCCTTCCAGTCGAGCTGGCCGTGCTCGGCATCGATCACCACCCAGTCGAGCCCGAGCGCCACCGCCATTTCGGTGATCGCTGTCGATTCGAGCGTGATCCAAAGCCCGAGGACTGGCTCGTCAACGGCGAGCTTGGCACGGAGGTTTTTGAGCGCGGAGGTTTTCATGGGGTGTGGTGCGTTGGATTTTCAAACCAATAGAGCCCCGACTTTCCCGGGGCGATGATGTCGAGATCGCCGTCGCCGTCGAGATCGTGGATCGCCATCTGCAGGCCGGTGCCGGCCGAGCCCGGGCGGAAGTCCTTCATGGCGTCGCGCTGCTCCGGATCGAGCGGCGCCAAGGGGGCCGGGTCGCCCGAGTAGACGACCTCCTTGACCCACTTCGAGGTCGAGCGGTCATGCTTGTAAAGAAACAGGCACGGCTCGGCGGTGGCGCCAGGTTCGCTCGCATGAGCGTAGATCCGCTTCCCGGTGACGAAGTCCATTTCCCCGTCGCCATCGAAATCAGCGAGGTGGAGGGTGTGAACCTGCGAGAAGGTCGTGTCGATCGCCTCCTTCGTCCAGACGCGTTTCCCCTCCACGTCGGTCGATTGCTTCAGCCAGTGGAGGCCGAAGTCGTGCCCCATCCCCCAGACGACGTCGGTGTCGCCATCACCGTCGAAGTCGTGGCCGAGGATCCCGATGCTCGCCGTCCCGAGCTGAAACTCCGGATGGAAAGCCCACGCGGCTGTCCGATCGACTGGCTGCTCGTACCACCCCTGCGGCGTGATCAGGTCGAGGCGGCCATCCCGGTTGACGTCGCCATGACCGACGCCATGGCCGGCCCCTTCGGGGGCGAGCCGTCTCGTCGTCCACTCGACCTTCGGCGATCGGGAGACGAGCTCGTAGAGGAGGACCTGCCCGCCGACGTTGGGGATCATGACAGGCGTCTGGTCGCCGTAGAGGTCGACAAGATACGCCGTCTCCATGGAGCCCGGGGTATCGATCGTCTGTTCAGGCCAAGGTTGCGTCGGATCGGCGGGCTGCTCGACCCAGCTGATCCGGCGGCTGAAGTAGGCGCAGGTGACGATGTCGATCTTGCCGTCGCCATTGACGTCGAGGGGAGCGTCGGCGAAGTCTTCGTGGTAGTGCGGGTTTGTGCCCGGCGGAACATCGCGCACCTTGTGCTGCGTCCAGTCAGGCGCGGCGTACCAGGAATCGCCGCAGAAGATGTCGGGCTTGCCGTCGCGATTGATGTCGGCGACACCGACGGCCTCGAACGGCGAGCGGTGGTTGACCACGTGCTTCTTCCAGGCCGATGGTTCCTCCGCCTGGATCGGCATCGTGAGCGACAGCAGGAACGTGAGAAGCAGGGCAGTGGGAAGTCGATCCGGCCGCAGGAGGATCACGGGCTGTATTCCGGAGGATGAGTCGGGGCGATTGGGAGGAAGGTGAGTGCCCCCCAAGCGATCTTCGCCGGGGGGAACTGTTCGGGCAACCCGGTTCCATGGGCGGGGTAAGCCTGATGGGCGTAGACTGCGGGGATGAACCCATGGCTGACGTTTGGCATCGTGGCGGTGATCTGCGGGCTTCTTGCCATGCTCTCGCGTTTGTCCGGTGGAGACCGGTCTTCGTGGCCGGACTCCCCGACCGACGAGGCCCCCCGTGATCCTTCGGCGCCGGGAGGGCGGGCGACGACTCCTTCGCGGGGATCACAACCCATGGACGAATCGCCGCTCCCGACCGAAGCGCCCCGCTGGTGGCTCGATCCCCGCGTTCGCCCGCTGGCCCTCCTCGGTGCGCTCCTCATCGCCTCGGGGCTCGCGCACGTGGTGGTGTGGGGAATCGATGGCGGGGTCTGGGAGGGGCCTGTGACCTGGCGGAAGCCGATCCTGTTTGGCATCTCCGCCGGCCTGACGAGCCTGTCGCTCGGGTGGGTGTGGTCGAAGCTTCCGCGGCGGCGGTGGGATGGCGCGGTTGCGGCGGTCACGGCCTGGAGCCTACTGGTCGAGGTGGTGCTCATCGACCTGCAGTGTTGGCGGGGCGTGGCGAGCCACTTCAATCGGGCCACGCCTTTCGATTCCGTTCTTTACGACGCGATGGGGGTGCTCATCCTCTTCGTCACGCTCGTGGTGGTTGATCTCACCGTCCGTCTCTTCCGCACGCCGGGTGATCTCCCCCCCGACATGCTCGCCGCCGCGCGCGCTGGCCTCGTGCTGCTGGTTGTCTCCTGTGGCCTCGGCATCTGGGGGAGCATTCATGGCGATCTCCAAGTGGCCCGCGGGCTTTCGCCAGAGGTGGTTGGCGCGGCGGGGGTGTCGAAGTTTCCCCACGGCGCCGTGATCCACGCGCTCCAGTGGCTTCCGATGCTTGCCTGGGGGGCGCGGCGTGTGGGGCTTTCACCGAGGTGGCGGCAGCGGCTCGTTTCAGCTGCGATCGCGGGGAGTGTTCTCATCCTGGCGTACGCGTCCGTGCAGACGCTCGCCGGCCGGGGCCGATTCGATGCGCCGCCGCCAATCGCGGCGCTGCTTGTGGCCGGGGGCCTGCTCCTGCTCGTGCCGTGGTGTTTCGTCGCTGCGGCCTGGTGTGGGGGGCTTTCGCGCCTGCGCCACACGGGCGGTCTTGGATAGCGGCGGCGATCGTGGCGACGTACCAGTCCACGAGGCAAGCGGATGGCGTTGCTGCGAAGGCGTTATGCTGGATGGATTGCTCGGATGGGGGCGACGTCCGTGGAGGGGCAAGCGGTGGAATCATCATCGACGTGGTTCATGTGGGCGCTCCTCTCGGCAGCGTTTGCCGCGCTGACAGCAGTCTTTGCCAAGATCGGCCTCGAGGGAATCGATTCCGATCTCGCCACCCTCGTGCGGACGGCCGTGATCATCGTGCTTTTGTCGATGTTCGTGGTGGCGACCGGCAAGTGGCAAAACCCACTCACTCTCCCCCATCGCACGCTCCTCTTCCTGACGCTCTCCGGAGCCGCCACCGGTGTGTCGTGGGTCTGCTATTTCCGCGCGCTGAAGCTCGGCGAGGCGTCGAAGGTGGCGCCGGTCGACAAGCTCAGCGTGCTCCTCGTGGCGGTGTTCGCCGTCCTCTTTCTCCACGAGCGGCCCAGTGTCCGCGAATGGACGGGGATCCTCATGGTGGGGGCAGGGGTCCTGGTGCTCGCCCTGAAACGCTGACGGAGGCCGAGCCATGCCGACGAATGTCGAGATCAAGGCGCGGGTCCGAGATCCGGCCGCGCTTGCTGCGCTCGCACGCCGCCTGAGCGACACCCCGCCGGCGACGCTCCACCAGCGCGACACTTTTTTTGGATGCCCCCATGGCCGGCTCAAGCTCCGGGAGATCGGTTCGGGCGGGAGCGAATTGATCTGGTATGACCGTCCTGACACCGCAGGGAGCAAGCGGTCGGACTATCGGCTGGCTGCGATCACCGATCCAGCGGCGCTTCGCGATGTCCTCGAGCGGGCCCATGGCGTGACGCAGATCGTCGAGAAGATGCGGACGCTCTGCCTCGTTGGGCAGACGAGGATCCATCTCGACGAGGTGGTTGGGCTGGGGAGCTTCGTCGAATTGGAGGTGGTGCTCCACGACGGCCAGCCGGAGTCGGAGGGGCACCGGATCGCCGCCGACCTGATGGCGCGGCTCGGCATCGCCGCCACCGACCTCTTGACGACTGCCTACGCGGAGATGCTGCCGCGCGAAGCGTGACGGGCCGTCCTCTCTCAATCCCTCTCCGCGCTCTCGACGGCGGCTCTGACAGCGTCTTTCCGCGCTTTCAGGCAGGAGTGATGGCTGCGGCAGTGTCTCCTTTCGCCTCCCCCCAGGGGAGTGAATGGCGGGGCGTGTCGAAACTCTCGCCACCATCGGGCGGTTAAAG
>CAJAYZ010000632.1 GCA_903949225.1 uncultured Planctomycetaceae bacterium | reverse complement strand
TGCCGCCGGGCCCCTTCCCGGGCGTGACGATGTTGCCCCACCACTGGTGCCCCGCCTCGTGGGCGACGATGTAAAAGGCGGCGTCGATCTTTCCCTCTTCGCGGCCCGTGGCCAGATCGGTCACTTTGAGCGGCTTGGCGAGATAGCCAATATTCTCAGAGAAGGAGATGTTGCCAGGAAACCCCTGAGCGTAGCCGGCGAGCCCCGGGAACTCGGTGACGCGGAGGTTCGACCAGGGATATTCGACGAACCAATCGCCGTACTTTTCCCGCGCCGCATCGAGCGCCCGCACCATCGTCGGCACGTTGTGCTCGGTGCGCGGGTCGAAGTAGACGGTCGATCGTCGGCCCGGCGCCGCCTTGAGCGGTCCGCCGACGATGTTGAAAAACCGCACCGGGTGTTCGGTCTTCCAGACGACGCGACGACGGCCCTCCCCGATCTCCTCGTTCACGGTCTCGACGCCGCAGCCGTTCATGACCCAGCCCGACGGGCCTTCGATCGTGAGCTGAACGTCGCTCGACCAGGCCGGCCCGAAGGCGGGATCGACGCGGGTTTTCCAGTGGTCGAGCGGGTATTCCTTAGCGTCTCGCCGGTTCTTGTCGTCGACGCCGACGGAGTCGACGAATCCCGGCACCGGAAGGAAGCTGGGACTAAAACTCGTGAGCACGACGCCACTGGGAAGGACGAACTCTCCGGTCCCCCCCGAGAGCTTCGACCACCCATCGGGAAAGCGGCCGTCGAGTCGGAAGCCGACGCGGACGCTCTCCCCCTTTGCCAGAGGACGCGGCGGCGTGACGACATACAGCCCGCTGCGGTTCTCGATCGACGGGGCCGGCTGATCCTTCTTCGTGGCATCGACTGGTTGGTCGTCGATCGTCCAGTCGAAGGTCTTCTTGAAGTGGGGGCCGACGGTGAGGGGGATCTCCCGCATCGGTAGCGCGTGGGGATTGCGGAGCGTGTAGGTGCCGATGACTTCGAGCCGGCGCTCGTCGGGAAAAAGCTTCACGGTCGCCTCGACCCGGTCGAGCGCCGGCGAGGGGGCATTGTCCCAGGTGGTGGAATTGCGTCGCCAGTAGGCCTTCCCGGCATTCGTCTGCGGCTTCCCCTCGTAGCCGGCGCGCACTTTTTGCCCGGTGTAAATCCCGAGGGCCACGAGCGGCAGGGCCACGAGTGCCGGCGCCAGCGCCGCCTTGAAGAACGCCGCCGGACGGAGCCTGTCAAAGGTGGCGCGGAGATCGGGGAGCCGACGCGGCCAGATCTTCAGCGTGAGCGCCACGAGCAGCGCCGCGAGCGCCAGCATCACGAGCCGATTGGCAACGAGCGCCGGCCACGTGAAGCCGAGCCGGTCGAGCTCGCTCCAGCGGATCGTGCCGCCGCCGAGATTCCAGGCGGTGAGCCAGTTGAGCCAGCCGTAGCGAGTCAGGAAGCCGGTGAGGATCAGCGTCGCCACGCCGAGGGCATAGGTGACAAACCGGTTGCCTGTGAGGGAATGGAGAAACATCACCCAGGCCGCCCAGACGACGAGCGTCGGGACAAGGAGCCCGCCGAGGATCAGGGCGAGCACCGGCAGCTCGAGCGGCACCGCGATCCCTGTCTGGAAGCGCTGCACGAGGAGCGTGATCGCGATCGCGAGCGCCGTGAAGGCCACGATCACGAGCGCCATCACGGCATTGGCTAGCACTTTGCCGGCGAGCACGCCGGCGGTGGGGACGGGGCAGGCCCGGTGGATCCCGGAAAGGCCCACGCGTTCCTCGCGGACGAGGCTTTCGACGGTGTAGAAGAGAATCAGCAGTCCGAGGAGGAGGCTGAGGGCCCCGCGTGCGACTGCCGCCGCGGCGCCGGTCGTCATTAGCTCCTCGGTGTCGAGCGTCCCGGGGCTCAAGGTCGTTGCGGCCCAGGTCTGAACGAGGATCAACGGCCCGAAGAGCCACAGGCCAGGGCTCTTCAGCAGCGACCAGGTCTCCTGCCGGAGGACCGTTCGGACCGTCTCCACAAATCCCGGCAGGTGAATCGTCGCGGCGGGAAGGGCTCCGCGTGCGGCCACCGCGGCATGCTCGATCGTCGTCGGCCCCGCGGCACGGGCGGCGGCGAGCAGGCTCTCGGCATTCCCCACGCGCCGGTCGTCATGCTCGGCATGCGCCAGCCGCCGGCCGGTGGCCCACACGGCCGCCAGCCCCAGACCAAATAAAAAGAGCCGGCTGACGACAAAGAGGCTGTCGGGAACGACGCGGGCGGAGTTGTAGTAGGCGACGCCCCGGTCCTCCGAAAGAAACGTGCGCGAGAACCACCGGAATCCGGTCGGCTCGACTGCCTGCATGAGCCGGTCGGCCCAGCGCGGCAGCCACTCGGGGTTGAAGTCCCAGAGGAAGAAGATCCCGGCGACGACCATCACGACGGGCAACGCGAACACGAGCACCGGTTGCCGCGTGCGCACCCCGGCCCACATCGACACCCCGCCGGTGAACACCACCATCGGCAGGGCGAACCAGATCAGCGGCGCAAGGTAACTCCACAGTGAGAACGTCGTCCGCACCCGCTGCGTCGTGTCGATCGGCCAGGTTTCGTAGATCGTGATCTGGCAGATGAGCCAGGCGGCGAGCACCGCCCCGAGGACGGCGAGCGCCGCGAAAAACCGACTCCAGGCGTATTCCTGCCAGGAAAGCGGCGTGGCCGTGAGGAGCTTTTGGATCCGCCGGTCGCCGTCGACGAGCAGCGGCATGCCGCAGGCCACCGCCGCGAAGAAGGGGAGGACGATGGCGAAGATCACGACATCGACGAAGGCGAGGTTGAACCCGCCATTGATGGCGAGCTTCGCCCCGCCGGTGTCAGCTGATCCCGACGACACCTGCACACCGCCGGCAACGAGGCCGAGCGAGAGAAGTGCCAGGATCGCGTACATGAACACCGGTAGCGGCCGCTTCCAGAACGATTTCAGCTCGAGCCGCGGGAAGGCGAGGAGGCGGTTGATCAATGGACACCTCCGATAGCGGAAGTGGCCGATGCGGGGACGGCCCGCGCCAGCGGCCCGGGGATCTCGTGTGGCGGGCAGCGCATGAGGACGAGGTAGGCGTCCTCGAGCGTGCCGGGGCTCGGGGCGAAGCCGGGGGGCGCCTCGGCACCGGGCGGAAGGAAGATCCGCACCCGGTTGGTGCGCCCTTCGACGAGCACGGCCGAGAGCATCCGATGATCCTTGGCGAAGGCAGGCAGCGCGGCATCGTCAACAAACCCCTCGCGGACGAGGCCATCGACGGCCGTGCGGGCAGCGGTGGGCGTCGTGTCGGAGACGACTTCGCCCGAGCGGATCACCGCGAGGCGCGGGCAGAGAGTGGCGACGTCATCAACGATGTGGGTGGAGAGGAGCACGACCCGGCCGACGCTCATCTCGGCGAGCAACCGGTAGAACCGCTGCCGCTCCTCTGGATCGAGGCCGGCGGTCGGCTCGTCGACGATGAGGATCCGCGGGTTGCCTGCGATCGCCTGCGCGAGCCCGAGCCGCTGCCGCATGCCGCCGGAGTAGCCGCCGACCTTCCGCTTCGCAGCGTCGGTGAGGTTGACGCGCTCGAGGAGCTCGCCGGCGAGGGCTGCCCGCCCCTTCGGCCCACTGATCCCTTTCAGGCGC
Source organism: uncultured Planctomycetaceae bacterium (assembly GCA_903949225.1). Taxonomy (GTDB): domain Bacteria; phylum Planctomycetota; class Planctomycetia; order Pirellulales; family UBA1268; genus QWOP01. The sequence continues at coordinate 2,852 of CAJAYZ010000632.1, read as the reverse complement.
AGGAGAAACTCAAGCATCGCCTGCCCGGAGAGGTCGGGATAAAACCCGAAATCCTGGGGCAGAAACCCGAGCCGCTCGCGGACGAACTGGGGCTTCTCGACGATGTTCGTGCCGTCGAGCCAGACGTCGCCGGCCGTCGGCTCGACGAGCCCGGCGACGATGCTCATGAAGGTCGACTTCCCGGCGCCGTTGGGGCCGAGGAGGCCGAACATCCCTTGGGGGATATCGAGATCGACCCCCTTGAGCGCGCACACCGGGCCGGGGTGGATCTTCACGAGGCCGCGGACGGCGAGGCCTTCGGAGAGGGGAGCAGCGGAGGACGTCATGGCTTTTTGGATTTAGGCCTGGCGGCAGGGCGGGGCGGGGCTGGTTTCGTGGACTTGGCTTTGCCGGATGACGGGGCCGATGGCTGACGCTTGGCGCCCCGGCGGCGGACGATCGGCGCGGTGAGCACCGACACGAGCTGGAGCCGCGTCTCGGACGTGCGGGTCTTCTTCGCATTGAGAAAGGCATTGAGCCGGCGGAAGATTGCGTTGAGCTCATCGAAGTCGTCCGGCGTGAGCCAGACATGCTCGAAGAAGGCCCGCATCGTGGAGGGCTTGTCGAGACCGAGGCCAATGAGCGCGCCTGAGGCGGCGGCATCGCGGAACGTCCGAGCCGACATTTTCAGGACCGTCTTCGCCGTCGTCAGGTAGGCGTCGTTGACGGCTCGGCTGCTCGCCCCCTTGAACCGGGCGCCGAGATCGTCGGCGACGAGGTCGTAGACCCGCTCAACTCGCCTTCCGGTGGAACGCGTCCCGGTCTCGACGACGACGCCGGTGGCGACGATCTTCTCAAAGTGCCGGTAGAGGGAATCGGCCGGCCGGTCGAGCTGCCTGGCGACGTCGGCGATCCCGCAGGGGCCGAGCATCCGTAACGTCTCGATGATCTCCGCGCGGACCGGCGCGATGAGCGTCTTCCAGACGGCCGGATCGGTGACGAAATGAACGGGCTTCCTCGGCATGCCGCCATTATTTTTCATTGTTGACGTTTCGTCAACAAAAAAAACAATGCCACGCTGCCTTCCCTGGATTGTTTTGCCTGCCCTGGAGCGCTGGCCGACCCTCACGCCGTTTCCAGCGGGATCGGGAGGCCGCGGGCTTCGCCGGCCACCGGGGCGATCCGTCCACGGGGGAGGAGGCGGTAGGGGCGGCCGCGCCACTCGGCCGTCCGTTTGGCTGGCGCGATGAACCAGCACGCGAAGATGAAGAGGTCTTTCACGATCAGCGCCGGCACAAGACGCCAAGCGAGCCCACGGCCGCGGAGGAGCCTGGCACTTGAAAGCTCCATCGCCACCTTCGCACCGATCGCGAAGATGCCGAGGGCCGCGAGGTCGAGCCTTCCGGCGACGATCAACGGCAGCGCGAACGGGATCGGATTGAAGAGCAGCTCGAGCGGATAGGCCCAGGGGCAGATCCGTACCCGCAAGCCGGCGTGGCGGAGGTTGCGGTCGGCAAGATTCTTCCACGACCAATCGCGCTGGATGACGCGGACCACCGTCGCTGCCGGCGCGAGCTTCCAGCCGGCTCGCTCCACCTGCTGCGACAGTTCGTAGTCGTCGGCCCCGCAGTCGCGCACCCGCGCGAAGCCGTCGGCGGCCTCGAGCGCGGCCCGGCGCACCCACTGCCCCTTGGCATTGACGGTGTGGAGGCCGACGAGCTCGTGGACGCCGATCGTCAGGAAGGCGGCAAACTCGGTGTAGTGGAGATTCTCGATCGTGGCTGCGACGGTCCGCTCCCCCTCGGCAACGACCGGCTGGTAAGCCATGCCGACGCGCGGATCGGAAAAGAGCGGAAGGACGCGAGTCAGATCGCCCCGTTCGAGCCGGACATTGGAATCGGAGAGGAGGAGGATCTCGTGCTTCGCTTCCAGCAGCATCACCTCCATGAGCGCGATCTTCGGATTGGCGATCGTGTCGTCGGCGCCGACGACTACCCGCACGTCCCGATGCGGATACTCAGCGGCGAGCCGACGGGCGAGCGTGATCGCGGGGTCGGCTGGGCTCGCGGCGGCGAAGATGATCTGGAGGGGCTCGTGATCCGCCTCGAGGAAGGAGCGGAGATTGGCTTCGAGTTCCTCATCACTGCCGCACAGGGGCTTGAGGATCGAGAGGCCGGGGAGTGGCTCGGTCGCTTCGATCATCGCGATCGTGTCGGCCGTTCGCCGGTCGGTGACGACGCGGCGGGTAACCAGCACCCACGCCATGCAATAGGCGACGAGGCAGGCGACGCAGGGGGCCACGAGGAGGATCGTCGTCATCGGCGCGGCTCCCGGATGATTCCGGAGGGCGGCCGCGCAGGGCCGGGGCACCCTCCCGGAAAAGCGGCGGGAAGATAGCGGGGGCGGGCGTGGGGGGCAAGGCTGCACGGGCACTCTGAGCGGGGGTCCATCGGGCCGCAGTGGCAGGCTTCGGGACTGCCCGCGTCACTCGCGGTGATCGTCGTTGCCAGCGCGTAGGCGAGGCGGGGATCGGCGAACGCTTGAGGAGTGACGAGGTCATCGTGAGAACGACGAAACTTTTGCCGGCCCCGCCGATGAACCGCCAACAGGCTGGCCACCCACTGTCATAGATGAGCCGAGATCAAACGTGGCTTCGGGGCTGCCCGCACCCCGTCGCCGGACGTTCGCTGCGGGCATCCCTGCCCTCCGCTCACTCCGCGTCGCCTGCGCTTTCGCCCTCCGGGCTTCGCTTGCCGTCGAGGCCGTCTCCCGGGGTACGGGCAGCCCCTCGCATAAAAGTGGCTTGGGTGGGGAGTTACATGGATGCGGCGGCGCACCCTCAGGGGATGAAGGCCATGGATGGCTTCATCCCC
>CAJAYZ010000631.1 GCA_903949225.1 uncultured Planctomycetaceae bacterium | reverse complement strand
GAGAAGTTTCCCGAGGCCGACAGCCGGCTGACGACGCAGATGAAGAGCGTCGGCGAGACGATGGCGATCGGGCGGACGTTCAAGGAAGCCTTCCAGAAGGCCCTTCGCGGCCTCGAGGTGGGGGCCTTCGGCCTCGGCTGCGACGGCAAGGATCTGTGGGGCACGCCGGCCGAGCCGTCGCGCGACGACATCGTCGCCAAGATCTCGATCCCCGATCCCGACCGGGTGTGGTATCTCCGCTATGCCTTCAAGGCGGGGATGACGATCGAGGAGATCCACGAGGCGACGGCGATCGACCGCTGGTTCCTCGACCAGCTCCTCCAGATCGTCGAGATGGAGGCGCTCCTGGAGTCCCTCGGATCGCTTGCCGCGGTCGATGACTCCCTCCTTCGTGCGGCCAAGCAGGCCGGCTTCTCCGATCGCCAACTCTCCAAGCTCCTCGGCGCCGCCGAGATGGATGTCCGCGACGACCGGAAGCGGCGCGGGATCGTCGCCACCTACAAGGCCGTCGACACCTGCGCCGCCGAGTTTGAGGCACTCACTCCCTACTACTACTCCTCCTGGGAGGAGGAGGACGAGACCCGCCCGAAGGCGGCGGGGAAGAAGCGGGTGATGATCCTCGGCGGTGGTCCCAACCGCATCGGTCAGGGGATCGAGTTCGACTACTGCTGCTGCCACGCCAGCTACGCGCTCCGCGAGATGGGGATCGAGAGCGTGATGGTCAACTCGAATCCCGAGACGGTGAGCACCGACTACGACACCAGCGACATGCTGTTCTTCGAGCCGCTCACCTGTGAGGATGTGCTCAACATCGCCGACCGCATCCAGCCCGACGGCGTGATCGTGCAGCTCGGCGGCCAGACCCCGCTCAACCTCGCCCGGGCACTCTCCGCCGCGGGGCTGCCGATCATCGGCACGAGCGTCGACACGATCGAGCAGGCGGAGGACCGGGAGAAGTTCAAGACGCTCCTCGACAGGCTCAATCTCCGCCAGCCGGCCTGTGGCATCGCCCGAACGCTCGAACAGGCCCGCCGCGAGGTGCAGCGGATCGGCTTTCCGTCGCTGGTGCGCCCGAGCTTCGTCCTCGGCGGACGGGCGATGGAAATCTGCTACGACACGGCGCAGTTCGAGCGGTATGTCGCCGAGGCCTTCGCCGTCGCCCAAGGGCAGCCGGTGCTCATCGACCGCTTCCTCGAGGATGCGATTGAAGTCGACGTCGACTGCATCGCCGATGGCCGCGACGTGATCGTGGCCGGGGTCATGGAGCACATCGAGGAGGCCGGCGTCCATTCCGGCGACTCGGCCTGCTGCATCCCGCCGCACAGCCTTCCCGAGGACGTGGTGGCGGAGATCAAGAAGGCGGCGATCGGCCTGGCCCGCAGCCTCGGCGTGATCGGGCTGATGAATGTCCAGTTCGCCGTCAAGCGCGAGGATGGCAAGCCGACGCTCTACGTGATCGAGGTCAATCCGCGGGCCAGCCGCACCGTGCCGTTCGTCGCCAAGGCAACGGGGCTGCCGGTGGCGAAGGTGGCGGTGAAGGTGATGGCAGGGGTGACGCTCGAAGAGCAGGGGATCGTCACCGATCCGGTGCCTTCACAGTTCAGCGTCAAGGAGAGCGTGTTCCCGTTCGTGAAGTTTGCCGGCGTCGACATCGCGCTCGGACCGGAAATGCGATCGACCGGCGAGGTGATGGGCGTGGCTGACCGGTTCAGCAGGGCTTTTGCCAAGAGCCAACTCGCCGCCGGAATCCTCCTCCCCGAGAAGGGGACGATCTTCTTGAGCGTGGCCAGCCAGCAAGCCAAGGATCAGATCGTCGAGTGCGCCCGCCGGCTCGTGGCGATGGGCTTTGAATTGATCGCCACCTCCGGCACCGCCCGGGCCCTCATTGCCGCCGGGATTCCGGTGGAGACGGTGAAGAAGCTCCAGGAAGGGCATCCCAATCTCCTCGACCACCTCATCGACGGACGGGTGCAACTCATCTTCAACACGCCCCGCGGCAAGGGCGCGCGGACCGACGAGGGGCGGATCCGTGCCGCGAGCGTGCTTCACGGCGTGCCGTGCATCACGACGCTCCCCGCCGCCGAGGCCTGCGTGCGGGCGATGGAGGGGATGCGGACCGATCCGCTCACTGTGCAGGCACTCCAAGACCGCTTTCCGGTGCCTGACGCCGCGGCCGACGCGTCGAAGAGCTGAAGGGTAGTTGTCCATCCACCGGCAAAAACGGTGGGAGTCTGTTCCGAGAAAAGGGGGAGCGATGCGTCGGGGAGTGGGGCAGCGCGTGGGGATCGTGGTGGCGCTGGTCATTGGGGCGATCGTGGTGGCTTTGAAGCCCGCGGCTGCCGAGCCGGTGCCGGCCCGGCGGGTCGACTACCGGGTCGGCTTCCTCGGGGCGCCTTGCCATCCGCACGTCGAATGGAACGACGCCAATCTCGAGCGACTCAAGGCCCTCGGCTTCAACTGCATCCAGCTCAACATCGCCTGGGGCTACCGTCCCAACGATGAACCGCTCAACCTCGAGGATGTCGTCGCGCTGCCCGCAGGTGTCGCGCCGATGCCGGGGGACACCGACCGGGCGCCGACTCGCTCTGCGGAAAAAATCGCCGCCCGCTCGGCCGAGCTCACGAAGCGGATCGCCCTGTGCCGAAAGCATGGCCTGCGGACGATCTTCCACTTCGGCGCCCCGAACGTCTTCTATCCGCCGCAGGATCCCGACAAGCCGCTCGACCTGTGCATCTCAGATGCGGCCACGGTGGAACGCTACCGGCTGCTGGTGCGGGCCTTCCATGAGAAGTTCCCCGGCGTCGATGATCTCCTCTGCTACACCTACGACCAGCACGCCTGGCTGTGCAGCGAGTGGGGGCCGTGCCCTCGCTGCCACGGGATTCCGCTCCACGAGCGCGTGACGGCGTTCGTCAACATGATGGCCCGGACGTGGCACGGCCTCCAGAAGGACGGCGTCCTCTTCTGGGAGCCTTGGGAGCTGTCGGCCGGCGAGACGTTCCGCTGCATGGACGACCTCGATGCGTCGTGTGTCGGCCTCGCCCTCCATTCCAACATCGCCGAGGTGCAGATCGCGATCGCGGCCGACCGCTGGTTTCGCAACACTGTCGGCAAGGCTGCCCGACTCGGCATCCCGGTGCTCGGTGAAGTGTGGCTCGGCGGCGCCACCGAGGAGATGGAGCCGTTCATCCACGTCCCCACGCCGCTGGCGACACTGCGGGCGCTGCGGGCCGTCAACGCCTCAGGGCCCCTCAAGGGGATCAAGGAGTATTACGGCCTCATCCCCGACCGCGAGGATCCGAACCTGCGGATGAGCGGGATCTTCTTCGCCGATCCCGACATCTCCGACGAGGCTGCGCTCACCAAGCTCGCCGAGCCCTACGGCCCGGCCGCGGCGAAGGTGGCCGAATACTGGAAGCTCGTTTCGACGGCCGTGGAGATCTATCCCTGGGACGTCTCGTGGCTGTCGCGCGAGGTGGGGAAGAGCGATCCGGCGCATCTGCTCTCGGCGGCAACGCTCAAGGGGGCGAGCTGGCAGACGCCGAGCTGGCAGTCGACGCGCCGCGGCTTATTTATCCGCACCGATCAGACGACGCTGCCCAACCACTGGCTCCGCGAGGATGTCCAACTGCGCTTCGAGCAGACGGCCACGCTCCTCGACGAGGCCCTCGCCGCAGCGGCTGCGGCCCGCCCTGAAGTGCCTGCGCCACTGTCTGAGGCGTTTGGCAAGTCGATCGAGGAGGTGACGGGGCTGCGGCGGCGCGTCCTCGCCTACGCCTACCATCTCCGGGAGTCGAATCTCGCCGACATGATCCGCAATGCCGAGAAGGTGGGGAGCGGGAACGTCGAGCGGATGTGGAAGGAGCTGCGCGAGGTGATGGTCCGCGACCAGGAGAACATGGGGACGGCCGAGCCCCTTGCCGCCGCGGTCGCGCTGCTCGACGCCGACCGACCGGCGTTCCTCGCCACCTACTTCCTCCCCACCGGGCCGACCGGGAAGAAGGAAGGCTGGACGATCACGTCGGAGTGACCGAGGAAAAGGACTCCTGCCAGCCCGGTTCACCGGCTCATCCGCGCTCCCGGTGTGACGAGCTCGTTGAAGCGATCGACCGGCTCGTGGGAGGCCCAGGCGATCCCGCGCAACAGCAGGATCCGGAAGAGGGGATCGTCGAACGTCCAGCTGTAGTGGCCGGGGATGCTGACGAACACCCGCCCCTTTCCCTGCTCCTTCACCCACAACTGCGGCGTCGTCATCCCCTCTTCGTCGCTCGTCGCCAGAACCGTGACGTCGGCCGGATTCCCCGACAGCTTCCAGTAGCTCTCGTCATGGAGGGAGAGCGTCTGGAAGTTGCGGAGGATCGGATGGTCGCGGTGGTGCATCGTGAGATCGAGCGGCCCGTGGCGGAAGCCGATCGAGCCCCCGAGCGCCGCTAACCCGATCCGCCTGGAAAACTCCACCGCCCGATCGCGACCGTCGACTGCCCAGTGGATGTAGACGGCGCCGCCCCCCCGCTCCAGGAATGCATCCATCGCCGCCGGGCGCCGGTCTGCGAAACTCCCCCGCTGAAAGAAGACGATGGTGTCGGCCGCGGCGAGATCGTCGTCGGAAGGAAACTCCCGCACCGCCGTCACGCTCACGTTCTCCGCCGCGGCGAGAAGCTGCACCCACCGTTCCTTCCAGGCCGGGTAGTCGTGCTCCCCCGGACCGTGATCCTTCTCGCCATCGATGAGCACGACGCGCAGCGGCTTCGGCGCCGTCACCGGCACGCTCCCTTCGAGCGCCGCTGTCACCTCGGCCCGCGAGCGTACCGGCGGGGCGTCGAGTGGGGACTCGAGCGGCATTGAGGGCGGGGGAGTGAGAAGATAGGTGAGGAGGTCGCGGACCTGGTCAGGGGTGAGCTTGTCGAGGATCCCCTGCGGCATCACCGAGACAGCGGAGGGCTCAAGGAGCTCGATTGCCGCTCGATCGAGCTCCGTCCACTTCCCTTCCGAATCGCCGAGCCAGAGCTTGCCTTCGCGCGTCTGGAGAACGCCTGTGAGGACACGGCCGTCGTTGAGGTGGACAACGTGCGTCGTGAAGTCGGGATTGAGCGCGAAGCTCGGATGGCGGATGTCTCGCGTCACGCTCGCCAGATCGCGGTGGATGAGGTTGCCGAGATCGGGGCCGATGCCACCACCGCCGCCATTCACAGCATGGCACTTGGCGCAGCCGGCCGCCTCCGAGACGAAGACCCGCCGTCCGCGCCCCCAGCTGCCGCCATCGAGCTCAGCGATCCGCTGCCGCCCGGAATCGTCGCCTCGGTCCGACGCGTCATCCGCCGCCCACGGGAGGACGAAGCGGTGGAGCGGGAGGGGGCGGGGCGAGCCATCCTCGTCGGTGTGGAAGGCGACAGTGAGCCGGGGAGGACGGATGCCGCCGGTAGCGCACTCGACCGTCACATCGACCGGCGTCTTCAGCCCGGCCGACGCCGTGAAGCGAGCCGTGAAGCCATGGCCGTTGTCGGGGGCCAGCGTCACCGGCAGCGATTCGCCGGCCACGGAAGCCGTGATGATGCACTCCCGATCGGCCGTGAAGGTGACCGTCCCCCGTTCCGCTGGCCACTCGTGATCGAGCGTGCTCCCCGGCTGGACTGCCGGCCGGAGGAGGTTTTGAAGATCGAGGCGCGTGGCGAGGGAGAGCCTGCCGGGGAGAGCGACGGCCCGCCACAGGTCGTCGTGGCCGGCCGATCCGGCCGTCAGCCGGAGGGCGACGTCGAGATCGGCGTGCGGAAGCCAGCCGCGCCAGGAAGTGGGCGAAGCGTCGGCCGCGGCGTGAATCCACCGGGCTTCGACCCCCGCGGTCGAGAGATCGACGTCGATCCATGGATGCTGCGGGATGCTCGCCGGAAGTGACTCGGCCGGCTCGGTCGACTGATAGGGAAGCGAGATGGCCAGATGGGTGCGGTTCGGAATCGGCGCGGTACCGAGCACCACCGTACGCCGGTCGGCAGTGAGCGCGGCCGACGCGATTCGTTGCCGATGGCGGGGGAGGAGTTTCTGCGCTTGGACGACGGCATAAGGGGGCTCGAGTGTCTCGAAGCGGTCACCGGCCCGGACGTGGGGGCCCCGGTCGATCGTCGTCCGCTCGAGGAGCCCCGACAGCGCCGCCGGGTCAAGCGGCCGATCGAAGGCGATGCGGATCTCCCGCGGCGTTTCGGCCCAGGCGGCGACGGGGCGTGGGGCCTCTAGGTGCGTCACCGAAATCCGGAAGAGCTTGCCGATGCCGGCAGGGCCAGTGCCCCAGTCGGGCGGGCCGGAGTGGCAGGCGACGACGAGGTCGCCATTCGGAGCAACACAGGCATCGACGGTGAGCATCTGGAGGCAGGCGAGCAATTGGCTCGCGGCGACATAGCCAGCGGGTGTCTTCACGAGCGTTGTCCGCCACAGCTTGCCACGCGATTCCCCGCAGACGAGCGCGTCATTGGCCCACGAGGCGGGCCCGAAGGGCTTTCCTGTGTTGACCGGAGCATTAAAAACCATGCCGCAGGTCGATTGGTGTTGCGGGCCGTAGTCGAACGTCGAGGGCTCATCGATGACGTCGGGGTTGTGCCGCGGATGCCGCGGGGGAAAGCCGAAGTGGCGCATCCCGGTGACGTTCGTCTGTGGCGCCGTGCCATCGAGGCGGATATGGAGCAGTTCGTCGAGGGGATTACCATTGGCCAGCCACGTTGCCCCTTCCTGTTCGGTGCAGAACAGGTCGCCGTGGTCGTTGAACGCCAGGGCGATCGGGAAGCGGATTCCGGTGCAGACCGCTTCGCGGCGCGAGAGATCGGGCGTGATCCGCTGGATCGTTCCGCGCTCGCCATGGACGTCGTAGGCAGCCTTGCCATCGGCGTCGAGGAGGTAGGGATTGGAGAAGTCGGTGACATCGAGAGCGAAATAAAGGCTGCCGTCGGAGCCCATCGCCAGGCCTGTCGCGTCGACGTTCTGCGTGATCTCCTTCCAGCCGGTCGCGACGACGCGCTCGTCGTCGGCGATGTCGTCTCCGTCGGCGTCGGTAAACAGCGAGACCTTTCCCTTCGAGGCGACGAACATGCCGACGCCGTGGGCATAGCCCG
>CAJAYZ010000630.1 GCA_903949225.1 uncultured Planctomycetaceae bacterium | reverse complement strand
GCACGTTCGGTGATTCGCGGGTGACGCTCGCCTGGGGGACACCGACCTCCAACGGCGGCGGGGTGATCTCGGATTACCTGATCCAGTACCGCGAAGCCCGGGTGGGGACGCCGTGGACAACCGTTCCGCATGCCGCGTCGACGGCGACGTCGATCATCGTCACCGGCTTGACCAACGGCACGCCGTACTTCTTCCGCGTCGCCGCGGTGAATCCGGTCGGCTTCGGGGCGACGGCAGTCACGTTTCCGATCACGCCGATGACGATCCCGGGTGCCCCCGCGATCGTCTCGGCCACCCCGGGCAACGCCAGCGCGGCGCTCGCCTGGAGAGCCCCGGGGAACGACGGTGGCGGTGCCATCAGCAATTACATCATCGAGTACAAGGTCGACGGCCCCTCCATCACGTGGACCCGGTTCCCGCGGGTCGCCTCGAGTGCCACGACGGCCAATGTCACCGGGCTTGCCAACGGCACCAGCTATCTCTTCCGGGTGACGGCCGTGAATGCGGCCGGCATCGGCCCGGCGTCGAACACGAGCGACCCGGTGATGCCGGTGACCGTGCCGACGGTGCCGTTCGGCGTCGTCGCCGTCGGCGGGGACAAGCAGGCACGCCTGACTTGGAGCGCCCCGGCCTCCAACGGCGGCTTGGCGGTCATCGATTACATCCTCGAGGTCCGTGCCGCCGGGGCCGCGACCTGGACGACGTTTGCCGATGGGGTCAGTGCGGCGACCTCGGCGACCGTCACCGGGCTGACCAACGGCGTCACCTACACCTTCCGCGTCACGGCGAAGAACAGCTTCGGGAGCTCGGCGGCCTCGGCCGCATCAAGCCCCGTCGTTGTGTTGGGATTGCCGGGAGTTCCCTCGGCCCCGGTGGCAACGGCGGGCGTGCGGGCCGAGGTTCACCTCGCCTGGACCCCCCCGACCGAGACCGGCGGCGTGGCGCTCACCGACTATTTGATAGAGTACCGAAGGAACACCGACACGGCGTGGACCAGCCATCCCCACACCGCCTCTCCGGCGGCCGGGATCGTGATCAACGGCTTGAGCACCGGAAGCACGTACGTCTTCCGCGTGTCGGCGGTCAATTCGCTCGGGGCCGGGCTGGCTTCGGCGATCTCCAATGCCGTTACCGTCATCGCCGCGCCGACCCAGCCGACCAACGTGGTGGCGAGGGCGGGCGACAAGGTGGTCAACCTCTCCTGGATTGCCCCGGCGACGAGCAACGGGTCGACGATCACCGACTACGTCATCGAGATGCGGAAGTCGACCGACGTCGCGTGGACCGTCTACGCCGACAGCGTGTCGGCGGCGACCACGGCGGTCGTGGCAAACCTCGTCAACGGCACGACCTATGCCTTCCGGGTCACCGCCAAGAACGCGGCCGGCCTGTCGGCTCCTTCGGCCGAGTCGCTGCTCGTCAGGCCGGTCGGCAAGGCTGCCGGGCCGACGGGAGTGTCGGGCGTGCCGTCGAGAGGGACGGTGACCCTGAGTTGGGCTGCCCCCGCCGATACCGGCGGGAACCCGATCACGAGCTACGTCGTTCAGTACCGGGTCAACCGGGCCGGGAGCGCGTGGGTGACGGCCAAGTGGCCAGTTGGGGTTTCCCCGACGGCGACGACGGCGAAGATCAGTGGCTTCGTCACCCGGTTTGGTCATCTGTTCCGCGTGGCGGCGGTGACGTCGCTGGGCCAAGGGGCCTGGTCGGCGGAGTCCGCTCCGATCAATCCCTTCGGGGCCTGATCCTTACCCGAGCGACCCTTCTCCCCGGCGGGGATTCGAACTTGGGAATGAATCCCAGGCCGATCCCCCGGGGATGGTTCGTTTCATTCCCCCCATCCTCTCCCGCCAGCGATCAAGCGGCTGGTTGCCCCGGAGGCATGAGATGACTGGGGGGGAGTGTATGGCTGCTCGAGCCTTGCTTTACACATCGACCGCCCGCACGTTTTGTGCAGGCGGCCCAAATTGCCCAGCCTCCGTGACCGGCATTTGAGGATCGAGAGTCACGACCAGCATGACCGTCAGTCGAAAAACCAGGGGAACCGTTTTCCTTGAGAGGATCATGACGTCATGAACGCTTGGCAGGATCGGGCGGGTTCTCCGCGTGGCGTGCGGGTTGCCGGTTGTACGGGCCATGCCCGGACGCTCCGCGACACGACTGGCCTCGGCCTGACGGCCATGGCGCTTCTTTTGTCTGTGGCCGCCCCGGCCACCACGATGGCCGGTGGCTTCGACAGCTTCCTCGACGGCGAGGGGGATCAGGTCGTTGAGCCGGTCGAAACCTCAGTGCTCACCCCCGGGCTGGAGGAGCCGACGATCGGCTTCGGTGACCCTTCCGGTGGGTTCGACGGCTACGACTCGGCGGCGACCGTCGATGCCGTGCCCCGGGTCGATGGCGTCTATCCCGGCGCCGAGCCGGGCGTCATTCCCTATGGGGGCGGAGCCGACGGCGGCTTCAGCACCTGGAACGGACCGGTCGACTTCGGTGGCGGGCTGTTGCGTCCGGTGTCGCCCCGGTGGGTCGTGCAGACCGACGCCCTCTTCCTCTGGCAGGGGAACATCGGCAGTCGTCCGCTCTACCTCAACACGAGGTCGACCACGACCCAGCCGAATCCCTTCCCGCCCCCCGGCACGCTGCCGACGACCGCCCTGGACATCAACCAGACGGCCAACGAGGCGGCCGTGGGCCCGCGGATCGGGGTGATCTTCAACCTCGACAACATCTACTCGATCGAGGGAAACTACTTCAACGTCCGGCCCTTCAACGGCGAGCAGTCGACGCCCCACACCGCCGGCGCCTACCAGCAGAACTTCCTCGCTGGTTTCCAGCCGCCCGATGCCCCCGGCTTCCAGGACATCGATTGGGCGCAGGTGACGACGAACGCGTCGATCATGAGCGCCGAGATCAACTGGCGCCGCCGCACCTGTGGACCGGTCACGTGGCTCTCCGGTTTCCGCTGGGTGGAATGGAACCAGGGGCTTCAGGTCCTCGACACCTACGGCACGACTGCCCCGACGCCGCTTGAGCAGGCGGAGCGGATCACGACGAACACCATCAATGACCTCTACGGTGGTCAGGCGGGTGCCGACGTGATGCTTTGGAACAACGGCGGGCCGATCCGGTTCAACGCCGTCGGCAAGGCGGGGGTGTTCCTCAACAATGCGGTCCAGCACACGAGCGGCTTCTCGGAGGGGGATCTCGGCCCCCTCTCGGCCTCCGCCCAGCAGACGGCGTTCTTTGGTGAATTGGGGATCTTCGGCACGTGGCAGATGACCGACTGGCTCGCCTGGCGGACCGGCTACAACTTCTTCTGGCTCTCCGGTGTCGCCGTGCCGGTCGATCAGCTCAACACCACCGACGTTCTCAACAACACCGCGACGATCAACACCAACGGCAGCGTGTTCCTCAACGGCGTCCAGTTCGGCCTCGAGAGCCGCTGGTAGTCGGGGCGGGGGTCGGGCCGGCAAGGCCCGGCAGGCCGAAGCGTTCCAGGGCTTCGCCGGTGTGGCTGCGGAGGAGTGGTCCACTCCCCGCCGCCGGGCCGGCGGAGCCCGGGCCGTTTCCGGGGCGGCCCTTCGAGCCTTCGGCTCCGCCCGCCGCCCGCCAGCGGGCGGCATGGATGGCGATGTCCTCCGGCGGCCCCTCGACGACGATCCGCCCTCCGCCGTCCCCCGCCTCGGGGCCCATGTCGATCACCCGGTCGGCCGCGGCGATGACCTCGAGGTTGTGCTCGACGACGAGGACGGTGTTGCCCGAGTCGACGAGCCGTTCGAGGACATGGAGGAGCTTCTCGATGTCGGTGAAGTGGAGCCCGGTGGTCGGCTCGTCGAGGATGTAGAGCGTGCTCCCCGTGCCCGGCTTGGCGAGCTCGCGGGAGAGCTTCACGCGTTGGGCCTCGCCGCCGGAAAGCTGCGGGGCAGGCTGGCCGAGGGTGACGTAGCCGAGGCCGACGTCGACGAGCGTGGCGAGGATCCGCGACACCTGCGGCACCCCCTCGAAGAGCCGCGCGGCGTCGGCAACGCTCATCGCCAAAACGTCGGCGATGTTTTTTCCGTGCCACTTCGCATGGAGCGTCTCGGCGGAATAGCGGCTCCCCCGGCAGGCCTCGCACTCCACCCACACGTCGGGGAGGAAGTGCATCTCGACGCGGCGCTGGCCGAGCCCCTCGCAGGCCTCGCAGCGTCCGCCGGGGACGTTGAACGAGAACGTCCGTGGCGTGAAGCCGCGGGTGCGCGATTCGGGCACCTTCGCGAACAACTGGCGGATGTGGTCGAAGACGCCGGTGTAGGTGGCGGGGGTCGAGCCCGGCGTCGAGCCGATCGCCTCCTGGTCGACGAGGATCACCTTGTCGATCGACTCCATCCCGCGGATCGAGTCGTGGTTGCCCGGCTGTTCGCGCGCGGCATGGAGCCGGCGCGCCAGCGCCCTCCACAGCACCTCGAGGACCAGCGACGTCTTGCCGCTCCCGCTGGGGCCAGTGACGGCGGCGAGCACGCCGAGGGGAATGCGGGCGTCGAGCCCTTTGAG
>CAJAYZ010000629.1 GCA_903949225.1 uncultured Planctomycetaceae bacterium | reverse complement strand
ACGGTCGAGGGGGGCGACGTTCCCGGTGTGGGTCGTGAACGGCTGCAAGGGGGAGAAACTCCGTCTGGGGCGGTGGGGATCGATCGGGCGTTTTTTCGGGGAAGGAACGGGAACGCGGGACGGACGACAGCGATCAGTGGTAGTGCCACTGCCGGATATCGGTGAAGTGCCCCGCCACGGCGGCGGCGGCGGCCATCGCCGGTGAGACGAGGTGGGTGCGGCCCCCCTTCCCCTGCCGGCCCTCGAAGTTGCGGTTGCTCGTTGAGGCGCAGCGTTCGCCGGGGGCAAGGGTGTCGGGATTCATGCCGAGGCACATGCTGCAGCCCGCCTCGCGCCACTCAAATCCAGCGGCGGTGAACACCCTGTCGAGACCTTCGGCCTCGGCCTGACGCTTCACCCGACCACTCCCGGGCACCACCATCGCCCGCACCCGCGAGGACACCGTATGGCCGCGGACGACGCTGGCCGCCGCGCGGAGATCCTCGATGCGGCTGTTGGTGCACGAGCCGATGAACACCCGATCGATCGGAATCGCCGCGATCGGCGTGCCGCTCTCGAGCCCCATGTACTCAAGCGCCCGCGAGGCGCTCGAACGATCGCTCGGATCGGCCATCGAGGCCGGGTCGGGCACCGAGGCATCGACCCCGACGACCTGAGCGGGATTCGTCCCCCAAGTGACCTGCGGGACGACGTCGCCGCCGGAGAACGTCTCGCTCCGGTCGTAGCGGGCACCGGCATCGCTGGGAAGGGTGGCCCACTGGGCCACGGCCCGATCGAAATCCTTCGGGACAAGATCGCGGCCACGGAGGTAGTCGAACGTGATCTGGTCGGGAGCGATCATGCCGGCCCGGGCACCGGCCTCGATCGACATGTTGCAGACCGTCATCCGCTCCTCCATCCCGAGGCGGCGGATGCAGGGGCCGGTGTATTCGATGACGTAGCCGGTGCCCCCCTCGGTCGTGAGGCGACCGATGAGATAGAGGACGAGGTCCTTGGCGGTCACGCCGGGATGGAGTTCCCCTTCGACGCGGACCTCAAACGACTTCGGCTTCGACTGCCGTAGCGTCTGCGTGGCAAGGACATGCTCGACTTCGCTCGTGCCGATCCCGAACGCCAGCGCCCCCAGGGCGCCGTGGGTGGCCGTGTGGCTGTCGCCGCAGACGATCGTCATCCCCGGTTGCGTGATCCCCAGTTCGGGACCGATGACGTGGACGATCCCCTGATCGGCATCGCCGAGGTCGAACAGGCGGACGCCGAACTCCCGGCAATTCGACCGCAGCGTGTCGATCTGCTGCTTCGAGATCGGGTCGGCGATCGGAAGGCGGCGATCGGTGGTGGGAATGTTGTGGTCGGGCGTCGCAAACGTCGCCTCGGGGCGCCGCACCCGGCGACCGGCAACGCGCAGCCCCTCGAAGGCTTGGGCGCTGGTGACCTCGTGAACGAGGTGTCGGTCGATGTAGATCAACGGCTGTTCGCCGTCAGGGCTGCAGACGAGGTGGTCGTCCCAGATCTTGTCGAGAAGCGTGCGCGGAGCGGGCATGGCGGGGATGACGCGGGGCTTTGGGGCGCTCCGTCGGCCCCGATGGGCCGGGAACCGGGCACCCGAACCCGCAATGTAGCCGCCGGTGGCTGGCGGGGCCACGGGGTGGCTCCTTGCTGCCGCTGCGCCGCTCGTCGGCCGTTTTCAGGCGGCTGCCCGTCGCTGCACCGTCCGCGACGCCAAGGCCTCTAGCTTGGCCGCTTCAAGGGGCTCCCAGGGGCGGCCAGGGGCTGGCTCGACGAGGATCGTGGAGGTCGGACGCACGAGTCGCTGGACGAAAAACCAGCTCTTCTCGAGATGCTTTGCCTCGTCGTCGGCCGACACAAGGACCAGATCAAACACCCCGAGATGGTTGCTCACCCGGGCCAGGGCCGAGTCGGCGTTGCCCGGAACGAGTTGGACCTTTGCCAGGGGGGTGAGCCGCTGATGAGCAGCTTTAAGGGTCACGCCGGGCGGATCGGTGGGGGTGCGGCTCTCGAATCGATCGATGCCGACGTACTGGATCGGGGCGCCGTCGCTGGTTGGCCCAACGAGCGCGAGCATCCGTTCCGTCCGGGAAAGCCCCCCCAGGCCAATTTCCAGGATCCTCTTCGGGGGCGTGCGGAGGAGATGCCGCCACAGCGGCCTTTCCCCCGCGGGGCGGGAGAAGCGGGTCAACCACAGCGAGCCGAACCACCCAGGGAGAGCCATGGCACCACACCGATTTTCGGGGAGAAGGCCCGGTCCATCGGGCCAATCTCTCTATCGGTCGGTGGTGCAGACCGCTGGAGCCTAGGGCGGCGTGAGCCGCAGACCTTGCCACGCCCCCCGTACGGCCCTGAAAAGAAACTCACAGCAGGCTGATTGCCTGCGGAGAGCCCCTCTCCCCTTTCCCGAAGCCTCAGTTCCCCGCCGCCTTGATCTTCGCCACGGCTGCCGCGGCGGCAGTGCGGACCGCCGGGAGGGGGTCGTCCTCGCTGACGAGCTCGAGGATTGGTAAGGCACTCGCGGCCGCGCTACCCAGATCGCCGAGCGCCGCCGCCGCCTCGAGGCGGGCCAGATCACGGTTGCCACGCAGGGCCCTGCGGAGCACGGGCACCGCAGCGGCCACCTGAGCCTTGTTCTCCGGCTCGACCTTCAGCAGTGCCCAGACGGCGACGGAGGCCATGAGCTCATCGTCAGACTTCGCCAGGCCGCGGAGCGACTCGGCGACAGGAGCCGCGGCCGGGCCGATTCTGCCGAGGGCGTAGGCCGCGGCGTACCGCAGGGCAGCTTCTTTTTCGTCGCTGGCAAGGAGCTTTGAGAGAGCGGGAACCGCCTCGGCGGCATCAGGACCGATGGCGGCCAAGGCCACCGCGGCGTCGCCACGCGTCGCCGGGTCGGCATCGGAAAGCGCCGCGACGAGATTGTCGACCGCTGGCTTTGCCTTGGAGCCACTCGCAGCGAGAAGCTCCATCGCGAGCGTCCGCAGAGCCGGCTTGTCGAGCGCTTTTTCCAACGCGGCGATCGCCGTCGGCCCGAGTCGCACAAGCGACGTGGCGGCTGCCCCACGGACAGCCGGATGGCCATCCTCGAGCAGCGCGACGAAGCGGTCGGCGAGCATCGCCTCGTCGGCATCGTCGAGGCTTCCGGTGAGGTCGGAAATCGCCGACATCGCCGCGATCCGCGTATTGACACGATCGGAGCCGAGGGCGGTGGAGAGGGTGGCAAGCGCCGCCGAGACGAGCGTCTTGTCTTCGGGGTGAATCCGGGCCCGGGCCCACGAGGCGATTCCAGAGAGGAATGGATCGCCATCCGCCGAGGCCTTTTCGAGCGCGGCGTCGGCCGAAGCAACCCGCATCCGTCCGAGGGCGTAGGCCGCCGACGACTTCACGGCAGTGTCGGGGGAGTCGAGGGCGGTGGAAAGCTCATCAGCGGCTTCGGCAGCGGGCTCGCCGATTGCAGCCAAGGCGAGCATCGCCTGCATCCGTTCTTCCGGCTCGCCATTGAGGGCTGCGGCGGTGAGGGCACCGGCAGCCGGGGCAGCGGCCGGACCGATCTCTGTCAGCGCGACCGTCGCCCAGTAGCGAGACTTCGGGTGCTTGAGCGCTTCAACGAGCACCGGCACGGCGTCGGCGCCGAGGTCGGCGAGCGATTCCAAGGCCGGCATGACGACCGAGGGATCGGCATCGGAGAGCGTGTCGTCGAGGAGGTCGGCAAGCTTGCCCGGCTCCGGGCAAAGGGCCGCGATTGCCTTGAGGCTTCCGCGACGGACGCGCGGATCGGCGTGCACGAGCGTGGCGGAGAGGGCGTCGACCGCCTCGGCGTAGGCCTTCGTGTGGTCGTCGGCGAGCGCGGCGTTGCCTTCGTCGGCCCGGATCTCGCGGATGGCGGCGGTGGCCTGGGTGACGACGATCGGGTCGGCATCCTTGAGGAGCGCGACGAGTTTGGGGAGAACCGGGAAGGCATCCTCGCCGATGCGGCCGATGGCTCGGGCCGCGTGCCAACGGAGACGGATGTTCTCGTCGCCGAGCGCCTTGACGAGATCGTCGAGGGCCGGGAGGGCGTTTTGTCCGAGGTCGGCGATCGCATCGACCGCCAGAACGCGGCCGTCTTCGTTGGTTGCGGCCGCGAGCGCTTGACGAAGGTCGCCGATGGTCCCCGCGCCGGGAGCGCTGCGATCGGCGTCAGCCGCCGCCGGAGCCTCGGCCGGCGGTGCAACCGGTGCCGGCGGTGCAGCGCCGGGGAGTTCGAGGGTGTCGCTGGCGGGGGTGTCGGCCTTGTCTGCCTCGTCGGCCTTGACTGCCGCTTCGTCAGCGGGCTCGACCGTCGTCGCGGCCGGGGGCTTCGGCACGCCTCCAGCCTTCGGCTGGGGCGACGGTT
>CAJAYZ010000628.1 GCA_903949225.1 uncultured Planctomycetaceae bacterium | reverse complement strand
CGGGCCTCGAGGGCGTCGCCACGGAGGCCGTGGAGCGCACCGAAGGAATGGAGGATCTCACGGGCCGAGAGCCGGTCGGGGACACCGGTGGTAGCCGAGACGTAGCCGAGCCGGCGGCGGGCCCCGACAGGGTCGGTGGCAACGTCACAGCCCCCGACCCGGGCCGTGCCGGAGGTCGGGGTGAGGAGCGTGGCGAGCATTCGCAGAGTCGTCGTCTTGCCGGCGCCGTTGGCGCCGAGGAGCCCGACCATCTCACCGGGATTGACGGTGAACGACACCCCGTCGACGGCGCGCACGATCTCCCCAGAGGAGGAACGATAGTGTTTGACCAGGTTCTCGACCTCGATCATGTCAGCTCTCCTCGCTCGGGGGGAACTGCCGCCATTCGAGGATCGCCACCGCGATGGCGAGGTAGACCACCGCGAGGAGGAGCACGGCGGCCACCTGGGCCGACGGGGGACGGTCGTCGATGAGGAGCTGGAGCTCGGGGGCAAGCGTACGCCGCCAGTCCATGAAGCGAACCAGGAGCGTATGGAGGCGGAGCGAGACGGTGAGCTGGTTGACCACCGCCGGGATCAGGCCGGCAAGGTATTCCACCACCAGCGCCACGCCGACGCTGGCGACGAGCGAACGCTTGGGGACGATCACCGCCGGGAGCGCGAACAGCGCCGCCCGGCCAATACACGACAAGCAGACGAGGATCGTGAACGGGCCGAGGAGGCTCCAGCCGTTGCTGATCACGCCGGTGAGCAGGGCAAGGAGCAGTCCCAAGAGCGCGACCGCGCCGGTCCAGAGCACGGCGGCCAGCCACGTTCCCAGGAGGAGCGCCCGCCGGCCGCCGGGACGGACGGCGACATGGACCCACGTTCCCCGCTCGAGCTCGTCGGCGACGGCCGGGGAGATCGTGACGAGCAATCCGAGCATGCAGACCGCCTCGGGCACGAGCGCATAGAGGAGGATCGCTCCGAGATCGTGGTCGAGCGAAGCGTCCCGGGCCTTCGCTGCTGCCAGGAGGACGGCGGTGGGGAAGATGACCCCAAGCGCCGCCAGGGCGAGCCGGGGGGGCGTGAGGAGCCGATCGATCTGGAAGCGGGCCACCGCCACGATCGCCGCCAAGGCGGGGAGCGGGGGCGATTCGCCCGCTGAAGGGTCGGGTGAGGGGCGTTGGCCGGTCATGGCGTCACCCCACGGTGGAGTTGCACGAGCCGACCGAAGATCCCCTCGAGCGACCGGTCGCCTGGGACGAGCTCACGGACGAGGATTCCCTCGCCGATCGCCGCTTCCCCGATCCGTTCGGCCAAGAGGCGCGGGGTCCGCGTGTCGACGATGAAGGTGTCGTTGCCGACGAACCGGACCGCTTCCGCCTCGGGGCATCCGCAGGCCAGCTCCGCCAGCCTCCGCGGCGCGGTCGACACGACGCGGACCTCCGAGGGGAGCGTGTCGATGAGATCGCGGATCTCGTGGACGGTGCCGCTGGCGACCAGCCTTCCGCCGAGGATCACGGCGAGCCCCGCCTGGAGCGATTCCACCTCGTGCAGGAGATGGCTGGCCACCAGCAAGCTCCGCGACCGCGCCCAGGTGCGCACCAGCGACACCAACTCGTGGCGGGCAACCGGATCGAGGCCGTCGAACGGCTCGTCGAGGACGAGGAGATCGGGATCGTGGGCAATGGCACCGGCGAGCTTGGCGCGTTGCCGCATCCCCTTGGAGAGCGTCGACAGCGGCCTCCTGGCCGCCTCGCCGAGGCCCACCTGCTCGAGGGTGCTGTCGGCACGCTTCAAGCTTGCAGCCGGAGTGAAGCCCGAGAGTTGCACGAGGTAGCGGACCCATTCGCGGGGCGTGGCGGAGCGTTCCGTGAGATCGGAGGCCGGGCAGTAGCCGATCCGCCGCAGCACCCGGGCATTGAAGAAGGGGCGCTCCCCGAAGACGCGCACTCGGCCGATCGAGGGGCGGAGCTGCCCGGTGACGAGGCCGAGAAACGTCGTCTTGCCGGCGCCGTTAGGGCCGAGGAGCCCGTAGGCGCCCGCACCGAGGTCGACCGTGACATCGTTGACGCCGATGACGGAGCCGTACAGCTTGGTGACGTGGGTCAGGGAGATCATGCGGGCGGGGCTTGTGGGAGGCGCAGGCCGGGAGCGGATCAGACGCGGGCGGGGGCGTCGACGCGCCACCAGAGGACGAGGGCTGAGACGATCGACACCAGGCCCAGCGAGAGCAGGGGGGGAAAGATCGCCTGCCAGCGACGTTCGATGCCGAACACCCAGGCCTGGATGACACCGAGGGAATGATAGGGGGAGATCCAGGCCCAGCGATCGATGGTGTCGTCGATGCCGGTGGCCCGGGAGAACCAGCGAAACTGGCGACCGTTGAACGGCGGCCCGTTGCGGGGCCTGCGCCCCTCGATGAGATCGGCGAGGCTCTCCCCGATCTCACCCCCCGGCCCCATCGGCCGGACGTTGCTGCGGCTGGGCCGACTGGGGGCATCCTCGCCTGAGAATCCACCGTCGGCCGCGTTCGAGGGATCGGAAGTTTGAGCATCGGCGCCCGCGAGGATCTCCTCGTGCTCCCGCTGCATCATGTCGGCGGTGGTCAGCGAGGCGTGGGCGATCCAGCAGGCGGCCCAGGTGGCAAACCAGGCGAAGCTCGCGATCCGGCTCTCGGCGGTGAGCGACGAGTAGGCCAGCGCCATGAAGACGGTGGGGATGGCAAGCGCCAGGCTGGCGACGATGATCCGCACGGGCAGATCCCATGTCGTCACCGCCACCCAGATGCTCGGGCTCACCGCCACCCCCGCCAGCCACAGCGCCAGCGCCGGCAGCATCGTGATCGAGGCCACGAGAAGGCCGAGGATGAGAAGTTTTCCGGCGACATACTCAAACTTCCCCACGGGGCGCGTGAAGTAGATCAGCCAGGCCTTCGCCCGCAGATCGCGCGACACCAGAGCCGGCGCCACCAGCCCCACCACAATCGCCAGGAGGATCGCCTGGGGCGAGCGCATGAAGGCGAGCATCAGCCGCGACCACACGGCCCGGCGCGTCCGATCGGCCTCCTCTTCGGGGGACTCGTGCTGATCGGGCGGGGGCGCGTCGGACTGACCGAGCGAGTCGGCGATCACTCGTCCGAGGATCCCCACGCCGTCGACATTGCGGCCGACGCGGGCCCTGTCCTGGATCGACCCCAGTCGTCCCTCGTCGATCGCCTGTTCGAAGACGAAGAAGCTCCCGGCGAAGACCAGCGCCGGGCTCCACGCAAAGAACACGGCCCGGCGCAGCCAGCGGCTCGTCCACGCCAGCTTGATGCCGGTCATGGCAATCACGAGGATCGCGGCCAGCGAGCCGCTGCGCCGCCCCTGCCAGGGGCGGTAACCGACGTCATGGAGCGGCATGGAGGGACTCCGTCGGGGACGCTTGAGCGGCTTGCAGGGCCTCGAGAAAGACCTCCTCG
>CAJAYZ010000627.1 GCA_903949225.1 uncultured Planctomycetaceae bacterium | reverse complement strand
TCGCCCCGAGGACGACGCGAGTGTTCCTCGCCGCTGGCGTCGCGTCTCCTGGACGCCTTCCGGGGCCCTCGTGGCGGGCACGGACGACTCGACGAGCGTCCCCGTATTCGATGCCTGCCACGGGCCCGGCCTATCCGCCGCCGCCGTGGCGCTACCGCGACTGCCGGATTCTCGTGCTCACGCTCCGCAGTGATCCGGAGGTGGTGAAGCGGCTCGTGCCGGCGCCGCTTGTGCCCAATGCGGACGGGGTCGTGATGATGTGGCTCGGCAACATGCACGCGATTGAGCCCTTCGAGCTCGATTACTTGGAATACGGCCTGGGTGTGCCGGTCGAGCATGACGGTAAGCCGGGGATTTACTGCACGCATCTCTACCTCGACGATGACACGGCGATCGCCGGCGGCCGCGAGATCTGGGGCTGGCCGAAGAAGCTCGCCGCCATGGCCTTCAACGTCGAGGGAAACCGGGTGACGGCGACGGCGACGCGGAAGGGGGTGGAGATCATCCGCGCGGAGTTCGAAGGGGAGAGCGATCTCCCCATCGAGGATCAGCCGCAACACTTCATCAACTTCAAGATCATTCCGTCGGTCAGGGCCGGTGCGCCTCCCGATGTCTGCCAGTTGAACGACTGCCCGATGCTCCGTCGGACAACGAGCCGGATGGATGGTAAGGCGACGCTGGCTCTCCGGTCGTCGGCGGTCGACGCTCTCGGCGAGCTGCCGGTGCACGAGATTCTTCAAGCCCGGTTTTCGATCGCCGACGTCGAACTGCCGCTCGGTGAAACGATCCACGACTATCTCGCCGAGCCCGGAACGGATAATGCGGGAGCGCGGTGAGCTGTCGGAAGACAGTTTTTCCTCCGGCCGGCCGCTGCCCGGCCCTTGAAACAGAGAGACGCTTGCATGGATGAGCGACGCGAATCGGAGCGGGTCGGCGACGCGGCTCCCTCGAGGCGGGGCGTGCTTCGCGGGGCGGCGCTCGCCGTCGCCGGCCTCGTGACCGGGCCAACGGTGACAGGCAAGCGGGGCACAGCCGACGAGGTCCCCGCCTCCGTACCTCCTCCTGCCACCGAGCCCCCCGCACGCCCGTTTCAGGGATTGCTCGAAGCCGAAGGGCACGCCTACCACAACTGGGGGCGGAGCCGGGAAACGAGGCCGGCCGTCTATGTCGAGCCGATCAGCGTGGCTGATGTTCAGGCCGTGGTGGGGGATGCGGCCCGGTTCCCCGGCCCGGTGAGCGTGGTGGGGGGGATGATGTCGGTGACCGAGACGATCGGCAATGACGGCGGCACGATCGTCTCGATGCGCAAGCTCGATGCGATTCACGGCCTCGAGCGCGACGGCGCGGGGAGGCAGGTGGTGCGCGTCGAGGCGGGCTGCCGGCTTAAAAAACTCCACCTCTGGCTCCAGGCACGGAATCTCGAGATCCCGTTCCAGGCGGAGATCGGCGATGCCACGGTCGGCTCCGTGGCGGCCGGTGACACGAAAGACTCTTCTCTCGGCGGAGCGGGCTATTTCTCAGCCGGGGTGGTGGCGCTGACGTATGTCGATGAGACGGGGGCCATCCGGACGCTCGATGAGCCCACCGATCCGGGTGCGCTTGCGGCGTTCAAATGTTCGTACGGGCTCTCCGGGATCATCGTCGAATGTCTCGTCGAGGTCCGGCCGTCGATCCTCTGCCGGTCTCGCTTCGGCGTCGTGAGGAAAGACTCCCCTGAGGCCCTGGCGGCCACGATCAGGGAGCGGCAGGCCGGATGCGACGCTTTCTGGGCGACGGTCTGGCTCGACAAGCTGGCAGCGCTGTGCGACGAACGATTTCAGGCAGGCCCCGGTGCCGTGACGCCGGCGGCTTCGCAGCCCGTGTTTGACGCCCTGCGGATCCAGCGCCGGCTGACGATCCAGCACGGATTGTCGGCCAAAGACCTGCCGCGGCCGACGCCCCCCCCGGCCGAGATCGTCTATTCCCGGGCCGACTGCGTCAACGAATACTGGCGTCCGGAGACAACGGAGAGCCGGCTCGATTTCCAGTATTACGAACATGATCTTCCGCAGCTCGAGCGCGTGATCGTCGAGTCGCATGCGTTCACGATCCGTTTCCAGGAAGCGCACGGCTTTCTGCCGAACGGCTGGATTCTCTATTTCGTCCGCCGAGGGGAACAGGCGAAGAAGCCCTTCGGCCTCTATTCGGGCGGCCCAGGCACGTCGTTCTCCTTTGATCCGGTGTTCTCAGATCCGCTCGACCCGCTCTGGCAGCGGTTTGCGAAGGACTACAACGCCGTGGCGATCCATGCCCTCGGTGGCCGGCCATCGCCGATCCAGACGCAATGGCTCACCCCCGACGACCTGACGATCCCGAAGCAACTTGCCCGCCCCCGCTTCACGACTCCGTACTACGCGCAGTTCCTCGGGTGATCCTGGGCTGACGAGAGGTTGGCTGACGAAACCCTTCCTGCCCGGCCACTCTTTCCGCGCACGCTCGTACAGGCAGTGAAATCACGGCTTCACAACTAGATCGGAGGCTGGCAATGAAACTTCATCTCGGTTGTGGGCAGTACCGGTTTGACGGCTATCTGAACGTCGATTTTCCGGCCAGCGAGCACACGGTACAGACCGAACGCGTGGCCGATCTCTACGCCGACATCACGGCGTTGCGCTATCCGCTTGCCTCGGTGGAGGAAGTGCGATTGCACCACGTCTTCGAGCATTTCCCCCGCCCGCAGGCGATGGCCTTGGTGGCAGCCTGGGCGTCGTGGCTCGCGCCCGGGGGCTTGCTGTGGATCGAGGTTCCCGATTTCGAACGGGCTGCCAGGCGGGCGCTGTCGTGGTGGAAGCGACGGCGCGAGCGACGAACGGCACTGCGCCATCTGCATGGCTCGCACGAGGCCTCGTGGGCGGTGCATTGGGAGGGCTGGACCCCGTCATCGCTGCGGCAGCTCCTCGCAGGAACGGGATTCGGCGCCGTCGAGGTGAAGCGAACCTCCTGGGGGCCCTTGGACAACCTCACGGTCAAGGCGATCCGCACCGCCGCAGCGGCAGACCGCGCGGCCTGCGAATCGGCCGTCGCACGCCTGCTCGAGGACTACCTCGTCGACGGCAGTGCCACTGAACGCCGCCTCCATGGAGTGTGGATGAAAGCCTGGAACGAGCAGGCTGATCGTTCCTGGGGAAGCTGACACGGGCGTGGGTTTGCCGCCGTCAGCCGAACGCGGCCAATTGTCTGCGCTCAACGTCGCTCGACGAGGAACAGGTGCTCGGTGACTCGGGTCGAGCGGTTGGCGAAGCTCCGGCTGCCGCGGAAGGCGGGGTAGGGGATCTCGATCTCCTCCACCTTTCCCCAGGCCGCGAGCATGCGATGCATGTCTACCGGCGCGATGAAGCCCTCGTTGTTGAACGACACGAGGAGAAACGTTGCCCGGAGATCCTGCACGAGGGCCTCGAGCGTCGCCAGCGCACCTCCCCTCACATTGAACGCCGAGCGGTTCCAGTCCTCCGGGATGCCAGACACCCGGCTGACGCGTTCCGGGCGCTCGTAGCGCACGAGGAGGTTGAGAAGAAAATAGTTCGAGCCGTAGGGATGCTGGTTGTAGGGGGGATCGAGGTAGGCCAGATCGACCGGACGGGCCTGGAGCGCGGCGGCGTGGGCGTCGGCTTGGAAGACCTCGAACGGACATTCGAAGCGGCTCAAGATCGGGGGCTCGAGGCGGATCTCACCACGGATTCGCTGGAGCGCGTCGGAGCCGGTGCCGCCGAACTGGCCGATTCCCGTCTGCCTGTTCTTGTAAAAGCCTTTGAAGACGCCGGCGGTGTTGGCGTGGATCGAGGCTTCGCTGATCAGGGGGGCAAGGAGAAGATCGCGGAAGTGTGCCGGAACCGTGTCGATCAGGTGACGATAGGCATCGAGCCGGCAGGCGTTGGCACGCGTGTAGAACACCCGGTCATTGGCCGTAATGTTTTCCTCGTCGCGCGGGGCATACATCTCCGCGATGAATCCGCAGGGGGCTCCAGGCAGCGCGACGCGGTCGTTGAGATCGGCGACGACATCGGCGAGCGTGGTGGTGTCGACATCGCTGCGGTTGGAAAGGAAGCAGCGGCTGGCGACGGTGGCGTACGCTTCGAGATCGTTGGCGATGATGTGGGAGGCGTGCGCCTTCATGAGGCGGGAAACGACCCCCGACCCGCTGAAGAGATCGAAGAACGAGATCCGTTCCCTACCGAGCCGGTGCTTGATCTTCCCGACGGCGGCTTCGATCGGCCCGAGAAGCGCCCGCTTGTTTCCGATGCAGGTGATCAGTTGCCTCGAGAGGAAGTCGGAGTGCTCGCGGCAGTCGCCGTTAGCCATCGACCGTCACCTGCCGTGCCTTGATCGCGCGGGCGAGAAGGTGGAGGAGGAAGCCGATCGGCCCGAGGAGGAAGGTGAGAGCGAGGCAGGCACTCCGCACCGGCCACGGCATCCGTAGCCGTACCGCGTCGCGGGCGATCCACGCCCCCACCACCATGTCGAAGACGAGGTAGTGGGTCCACGCTGCGGCGAACACCCAGTCGTCGGCGAAGGCTTTCCTCAGCCCGGCGATCGAGCCGAGTTCGTTGGGCGACGGCCCCCCTGCGGCCAGCTTCCAGACGATCACGGCCGCGTAGGCCGCCGCCAGCGCGCCGGGAAGGAGCACGGCGCAGAGCATCCCCGAGACGCGTTTGTTGCCGGGCAACGCCAACAGCGCGATCCACCCCAGCAGGGCGACGGTGTTCGTGATCCGGAAGAATTGTTCGGCCATGCGAAATAGCCTACCGAAAAACCGATCCCGCCGAAGGCGCAGGCCGGCGCGGGCGGCGGGCGGCCCGATCATGCCCGCGGGGCGTGGTAGAAAAGCGTCCGTATTGAAGGCCTATTCCCTCTCGGAGGTGATCCCGTGCGCGTGCTCGTCATCGACGACGAAGATTCCGCCCGCCGCGCGGTCGCCCAGGGGCTGCGAGCGGCCGGGGCCGAAGTGCTCGAGGCTGCCGACGGGGAAGCTGGGTTGGCCAGCGCCCTCGGCGGCGCCGTCGACCTGGTCGTGCTCGATCTCCGTCTGCCGGGGATGGACGGTGAGACGGTGCTCGCGACGCTCCGCCGCTCGAGCGCGGTCCCGGTGATCGTCGTCTCGTCGAAGCTCCACGAGGACGACCGTGTCGGTGTGCTCGATCTCGGGGCCGACGACTATCTCGTCAAGCCGTTCACGATCCGCGAGCTCGAGGCCCGCATCCGTGCGGTGCTGCGGCGGACCGAGGGGGATGTGACCTCGGCGGCCACGATTGGCGATGTGACCGTTCACTTTCTTCCCCGGACGGCGACGCGCGGCGGCGAGCCGGTGCCCCTCACGGCCCAGGAGTTTGCCCTGCTCGCCCTGCTCGTACGCCACCGAGGCCGGATCGTCAGTCGGGCGATGCTCGAGGAGGCGATCCATCCGGGGGAATCCCTTCCCGAGGACGCCGTGAGCAACGTCGTCGACGTGCTCGTCCTCCGGCTGCGGCGGAAGTTGGGGCGCGACCTGATCACGACCCGCCGCGGCCAGGGCTTCATCATCGATGGTGTCGGGAGATGACCGATCTTCCCGATGATCGCGCCACGCGGCTGGAGGACAGGCCCTCGCTGCGGCGCCGCTTCATGCTCACCTTCGGCATGCTGTTTGTTGTCGGCGCCGTGGTGCTCCGCCTCATCCACTATTCGACGACCGTGACGGCCATGGCCCACGATGTCGATCTCGAGCTCCGCGCGCACCTGTTCGCGTTCGAGGTTCACGACCGGCTTGCCCCCCTCCTCCCGGCCGGAACACCGCAGCGCGACGACGGCTTTCTCCTCCCCACGATTCAGCCGATGGAGGCGGGAGGGCCCCGTGGCATCGCCAGGATTCTTAAACTCGGGGCCCGGCCGATCGATCTCTCAGGCTTCCGGTGGTTTGCCGGGGGCTGGAAGCCCGATGGCACTACGGTGCACGCCGTCGATCTTCCCGCTGGCCTTGCCTGGGACCCGGTGTGGGCGTCGCGCCTCGGCACCGCCTGGACGACCGTCGACGGCCAGTGGCGGCTGGCGGCGATCGCCGGTGCCGATGGCACGGTGCTTGTCGCCGGCACGTCGACGGCGGGCTTGAGGGATGCAGCGAGAAATCAGGCCCTCTATCAGCTGGCGACGTTCGTCCTCTGGGTGCCGTTCGTGCTCGGAGTCGCCTGGCTAACGCTGGCCCGCGTCCTCTCCCCGTTGGCCACGATCGCGGCCACCGCCCGCCAGATCCGCTCGGGAAGCTTCGGGCAGCGGATCGATGTCGCCCATGCCGACGCCGAGGTGGCGGAGGTCGCCGGGACGATCAACGCCATGCTCGACAAGCTCGACGACATCCGCGAGGCCCAGTCACGCTTCAACGCCGACGTCGCCCACCAGCTCGTCAATCCCGTCCACGCCATTCTCCTCGAGTGTGATGCCGAGGGGCGCGGCGCCCAGGCCGCTGGCGACCTCGCCGAAGCCCTGGGCAGAATCGATGGCCTGGCGCGACGGATCGAGGAGGTGTGTGAAGGTCTCCTCTGTTATTCGCGGA
>CAJAYZ010000626.1 GCA_903949225.1 uncultured Planctomycetaceae bacterium | reverse complement strand
GCCGATCAGCGGCAGGCCCGGAGCGACTACCGAGAGGCTCTCGGCATCACCGCGTCGGACATGAACGCCGCAGCGCTGCTCGAGGCGATTGCCGGGCTGTCCGCGGCGCTGGTGCGAGGCGAGACAGACTTGGCCCGTTCCGCACGGGAGCGGCTGTTTGCAGAACTCTCCCGCAGCGACGCGATCGGCAGGGTGATCTTCCGCGATCTCGCCGACCACGCCGCGATCCACTACGTCCGCGTCCTCCTTCGAGCGTGGTCCGGGAGCAGCGACGGATCGTGACGGCATGCCTGTGGCCGCGATCGATGCGATCCCGCCCGCCGCTCACATGAACGCTTCGGCCGTCTCCGCCGGGGCCGGGCCGTACTTGAGCGGGGCCATCGTGAAGCTCGCCCGCCCCTGGCTGACGCTCCGGACCGCGGCCGAATAGCCGAACATGCTCGCCAGTGGAGACTCTGCCGTGAGCACCGTCACGCCGGCGCGGATCTCGGTTGCCGTGATCATCGCCCGCCGCTGCTGAAGATCATTGATGACGTCGCCGAGGTGCTCCTCGGGCACACTTACCTCGACCCGCATCACCGGCTCGAGAAGCACCGACCCGGCAGCGGTGAGGAGCTTGTCGACGGCGTCGGCGGCAGCAATCCGGATCGCAACCTCCCCCGGCGGCGGCTCGGGGATCGGGCTCTCGAGGACAACGATCCGCACGCCCCACAGCGGGCAGCCCTTGAGCCCCCCCCGCTCCGCGCTCTCCCGCACCGCCAGGGTCATCGCCGCGGCGATGTCGGCGAGGGCATCGTTCTCGGGGAACCACCCCTGCTCGACCGTGACGCTTGCTTGGTCGGTTGTCGGCTCTGCCCGGATCGTGACGGTGGCGACGAGCGTCTGCCCGGCCACCTGACGGTTTGACTGGCCGACGACCGTGGCGGCGCTGCGGAGCGTCTCCTTGTAGCTCACCCGCGGCTTGTGGACGCGGCACTTGAGGTTGAAGTCTCGCTGAAGCCTGTGACGGATGACCTCGAGATGGAGCTCGCCCATGCCGGAGATGAGCGTCTGCCCCGTCTCCTCGCTCTCGCTGGCACGGAACGTCGGATCCTGACGCTTCATCATTTCGAGGACGTCGGAGAGCTTCTTCCGCTCGAGGCTCGTCTCCGGCTCGATCGCCATCGAGATCACCGTCTCCGGGAACTCGATCGACTCGAGGATCACCGGGGCATCGGCTTCGCAGAGCGTGTCGCCGGTGATGCTGTTGCGGGGGCCAATGACCCCGACGATGTCCCCCGCCTCGCACTTTTCGATCTGCTCGCGGCGGTCGGCCTGCACGCGCCACAGTTGGGCGATGTTCTCCTTCTTCTGGCGGAGCGGATTCCACATCCGGCTCCCCGCCTTGAGGGTGCCTGAGTAGATGCGGACGAAGTACAGGTCGCCATGCTTCTCGGCGAGGATCTTGAACACGAGCCCGCAGAACGGCGCCGCCGGATCGGCCGCACGCTTGACCGTGACGGGGGTCTTCTTCGTCGGGTCGAGGCCTTCGACGGGGGGCACATCGAGGGGGCTAGGGAGATAATGAGCGACCGCGTCGAGCACCGGCTGGACTCCGATGCAGTCGAGGGCGGAGCCGGCGAGCACAGGAACGACGCGGCGGGCGAGGGTCGCTTCGCGGATCGCCTTGCGGATCACCTGCGTGGGGATCGGCGCCTCGTTCATCGCCAGTTCGGCGAGCTCATCGGAGAAGTCGAAGAGGGTGGAAACGAGCTGCTCGCGCCACTCGGCTGCCAGGTCGGCGACCTCATCGGGAATCGAGCCCACCGTGAAGGCCTCGGCGGGGGCGTCCCCATCGAGCACTTCGTCCCGCGGTGGATAGGTGAGGAGTTTCATCTCGACGAGATCGACGAGCCCGCAG
Source organism: uncultured Planctomycetaceae bacterium (assembly GCA_903949225.1). Lineage (GTDB taxonomy): Bacteria > Planctomycetota > Planctomycetia > Pirellulales > UBA1268 > QWOP01. The sequence continues at coordinate 3,615 of CAJAYZ010000626.1, read as the reverse complement.
AAGGGATCCTTGACGTGCGGCGGCCCCATGCCGAGGGGCACGTGGAGCACCAGCGGCTTGGCGCCGAGCCGCTTCTCGATCTGGTTGACGGTGCCGAAAAAATCGGCCCCCTCGCGGTCGAGCTTGTTGACGAGCGCCACCCGCGGTACGTGGTATTTGTCGGCCTGACGCCAGACCGTCTCGCTCTGCGCCTCCACCCCCTCGCGGGCGGAGAAGACGACCACCGCCCCGTCGAGGACGCGCAGGGATCGCTCCACCTCGGCGGTGAAATCGACGTGGCCGGGAGTGTCGATGAGGTTCACCGTCACGTCGCGCCAGCGGAAGCTCACCGCCGCGGAGTAGATCGTGATCCCGCGTTCCTGCTCTTCGGGATCGAAATCGGTGACGGTCGTTCCCTTGTCGACGTCGCCGAGACGGTGGCTCGACTTGGTGTAGAAGAGCATCCGCTCGGTGAGCGTGGTCTTCCCGGCGTCGATGTGGGCGACGATGCCGATGTTGCGGATGCTGGCCAGTTGCCGGCTCATGATCTCACGATTCCTCGGTGACCGGCGGCGGTCACATCTTGCGGACGGTGCCGATGCCGAGCAGTTCCAGCCCCTTCCGCAGGACCCGGCCGGTGAGGTCGCACAGCGCCAGCCGGCTCGAGCGCTCCGATTCGGGAGCTTTCAGGATCGGAAGGGCGTCATAGAAGGCCGAATAACAGCCAGCCACGTCGAACAGCCAGGCGGTGAGGACGTTGGGGCGGTAGTCGGCTTCGACATCCTCGAGGACCTCGCCGAAGCGGGCGATCTCGAGGGCCAGGGCGCGTTCCTTCGGATCGGCAAGCACGATCGGCGTCTCGGTGCTCCGCAGCGCCCCGCGATCGATCCCCCCCTTCTCCAGCACCCCCTCCACCCGGGCCACCGCATACTGCATGTAGGCCGCAGTGTTGCCGGTCAGTTGGAGCATCTTGTCATAGCTGAAGACGTAGTCGGTCGTCCGGTTCTGGCAGAGATCGGCATACTTGATGGCGCCGATGCCGACCGTCTCGGCCACGCGGCGGCGTTCCTCCAGCGACAGCCCCTCGTCTCCAGCGGTGAGGGCCGCGGCCCGCTCCACCCCCTCATTGAGGAGCGACTCGAGCCCCACCGTGTCGCCGGCCCGGGTCTTGAACGGCTTGCCGTCATCGCCGAGCACGGTGCCGAAGGCGACATGGACGAGGTCGACCCGATCGACGCCCCAGCGTTTCGCCGTCTCGAACAATTGATCGAAGTGCTGTCCCTGACGGTGGTCAACCACGTAGAGAATCCGGTCGGGCTTCCAGTGCTCGAGGCGCCAGCGGATCGTCGCCAGATCGGTCGTCGCGTAGAGGAAGGCGCCGTCGGCCTTACGGACGAGGAACGGTGGCTTGTCATCGCCGTCAAGAAAGACCCCGATGGCGCCGCGGCTCTCTCGGGCCAGCCCCTTCGCCTCCAGATCGTCGACGACTCCGGCCAAGAACGGCTGGAAGAAGCTCTCCCCGAGAGTGTGGTCGAAGCAGACATCAAGACGCTGATAGAGCCGCTCGATGTCGCCGAGGCAGGCTGGCATGAACCGCTCCCAGAGGGCCCGGTTGTCGGCGTCCCCCTCGTGCAGCCGGGCCGTTTCGAGAAGGACCTCGCGACCGGCGTCGGGGTACTTCGCGGCCAGCTCGGCGATCGACGGGTCGGCGGCAATCTCCTCCGGCTTCCCGTCGGCGAGCTTCCGGACGGTGCGATAGATCCGTCCCAGTTCGCCGGTCGGATCAGCGGCGAAAGCGGCCTCGTCTCCGAATCGCTTCCAGCCCCAGAGGATCATCCCGAATTGCGTGCCCCAGTCGCCGAGGTGGTTGTCGGTGATCGTGTGGTGGCCGCGGAAGCCGAGGATCCGGGCGATCGCGTCACCAATCACCGTCGAGCGGATATGGCCGACATGCATCGGCTTGGCGACGTTCGGCGAGCTGAAATCGATGACGATCGTGTCGGGCTCGGGCACGGCTGGCACGCCGAGGCGAGCGTCGCGGAACGCGGCCGAAACGGCGGCGCCGAGCGCCTCATCCCGGATCCGAACATTGATGAATCCGGGGCCAACGGGATCACCAGGCGGAGCAAAGGCTTCCGTAAAGCCCGGCGCCTCCGCCAAGCGACGGGCGATTTCGACGGCCAGATCGCGCGGTTTCTTCCCCGCCTTCTTCGCCAGCCCCATCGCCATCGTGCCGGAATAGTCGCCGAACTTGGCGTCAGCCGTTTCCCGCACCTGCTCGAGCAGCGCGGGGATCTCCGCAGCGTCAATCGCCACGATCCCGTCGGCGGCGAGGCTCTGGAAGGCCGCGGCGAAGCAGCCCCGCAGCCGGTCACGGAACGTCCCGGCAGACGCGGGTGCGGGGGCACGTGGAGCGTCGTCCACCATCACGTCGCGGCTCCCGCCGACGGCAGGGGGACGCGACGGGCTTCGCTCCAGAGGTGCTCGAGATCCCAGTAGTCGCGGGCCTCGGCGTCGAACAGTTGGATCACGACGTCGCCGTAATCGAGGACGATCCACCGCCCCTCCTCATACCCCTCGCCGCCACGCTTGAGGTCGTTCCACTCCCGCTTCATCACCTTCTCGATCTCGTCGGCCATGGAGTGGATCTGCCGACGGCTCGTGCCGGTGGCGACGACGAAGTAATCGAACATCGGCGTCACCCCGCGCAGGTCGAGGATGCGGATGTCGGTGCCGCGGGTCTCCTCGGCGATCCGCGCAGCGGCTAGGGCACGCTCGAGCGCCGACGCCAGCGGAGGGGCAACAGAGGGATCACCGGAGGTCTTCGCCATGGAGCGCCGCAGGATCGGGGACTGGACAAGGAAGGTGGAGCGGAAGTCTACCTGCAATCGCACCATGATCCCACCACGGCGGTGAGGTTTTGTCGCGCCGTCAGCGCGCCAGGGCCCGCTCGGCCGCCAGCGCGATCCCCACCAGAACGAGATCGGGCATCTCGATCGCCCCGGGGAGAGCCGGCAGGATGGCTCCGCTCCACCCCCCGGTGAGAAGCACCGGGGTCGACGGCCCGAGTGCCAATCTCGAACGGGCCACGAGTTCGGCGATCGCCCCGCGCATCCCCCAGCCGATGCCGGCAGCGATCGCCTCGCGGGTGTTTCCGCCGGGCATCGCCGGGGGATCGGCGTGCTCGAGGGCTCGGACTTCAGGGAGCTTGCTCGTCCCCTGGGCCAATGCCCGAGCCATGAGCGTCGGCCCGGGAAGGATCGCCCCCCCCAAAAACCTTCCGTCAGCGGCGATCAGATCGACCGTCGCCGCAGTCCCGCATTCGACGACAATCACCCCCGAATCTCGCGGCTTCACCGCGGCGGCTGCCGCGCCCGCCGCCAGACGATCGATCCCCACCCGGTGAGGTTCGGCAACCGCCGGTTGGCAGGGCAGATCGGCAAACCCGATCCTCCGCTGCCGGAGCGGGCGCCGGCCGGTGGCCGACTCCTCGGCCAGCGCCATCTCGAGAACCCCCGCCGCGGCGTCGTGGACGCCCGCGACGAGGATCACCGCCGGCCCGGGGGCCGCGACGGCGAGCCATTGGCGGAGGAGGTTCGTGCGCAGGCCGCGGTTGTCGATCTCGAGTCGCTGGCG
>CAJAYZ010000625.1 GCA_903949225.1 uncultured Planctomycetaceae bacterium | reverse complement strand
TCCGAGAGCCGGCCTCGCCGGTCAGCGCAGCCCGGAGGGCGAAGCGCAAGCGGCGCGGAGAGAGCCGAGGCCATGGATGGCCGAGGCGAACGTCCGGCGACGGGGCACGGGCGACCCCGAAGCGACGTTTGAGTCGGAATCAGGGCGCGCCGCGGGAAGAGCACCGCTACCCGACGAGGCCATCCTCGGTCATCTCGCGGGCGTGGTAGCTCGAGCGGACAAGCGGCCCGGAGGCGACCTTCGCGAATCCCATCTGGCGCGCCAGCGCCCCGATCTCGTCAAACTCCTCCGGCGGCACGTAGCGAGCAACCGGGAGTGAATCGAGCGTCGGCTGGAGATACTGCCCGAGGGTGAGGAAATCGACCGAGTGGGCGAGGAGATCGGCAAAGACATCGAGGAGTTCGTCGCGGGTTTCGCCGAGGCCGAGCATCAGGCCACTCTTCGTCTTCACTTCCGGCATGATCCGCTTGGCACGGCTGAGGAGCTCGAGCGTCCAGGGATAGTGGCTCTTGCGGCCCCGGACCTCGCGATAGAGCCGGGGCACCGTCTCGGTGTTGTGGTTAAAGACCTCGGGGCGGGAGTCCATCACGATCTCGAGCGCGCCGGGCTTGTCGAGGAAGTCGGGGACGAGGACCTCGATCGCGGCGCCGGTCGCGGCCCGGACGGCGTCGACGGTGCGGCGGAAGTGGTCGGCGCCGCCGTCGGGGAGATCGTCACGGGTGACGCTCGTGATCACGACATGCTTGAGCCCGAGCCGCCGGGCCGCCTCGGCGACGCGCTGCGGCTCGTCGAGCTCGAGGGCCTCGGTCTTGCCGCGGGGGACGGAGCAAAAGCCGCAGGGGCGGGTGCAGACGTTCCCCAGAATCATGAACGTGGCCGTCCGTGCCGACCAGCATTCGAGTCGGTTGGGGCACTTGGCCGAGGAGCAGACCGTCTCCAGGCCGAGCTCGGCGATCAGGCCGGCCGTCTCGCCATGGCCGCCACCCGGCGCGAGATTCTGTCGCAGCCACGGGGGGAGGCGACGGCCGGCAGGGAACGCTGTGGGGGGCGCGGCGCAGGAAGCCGCGGCGGGCGCCGACACGTCGACGATTGGCAATGAGGCGAACGGGGAACCGCGGTCATCCGACACTTCTGAAAACCTCCCGGGAGTCGCCCCCCTGCCCGAGCGGCAGTGGGAAGCCCGACTGGATGTGGGACGAAGGGAAAGCGTAGGCATCGACGAGCTGTTCGACCAGCGCCGAGCGGGCATCCTGGAGGCGGACGCGACGCTGGACATCGGCCTCGATGCACGACATCGCCACCGGGCCGCGCGGGGTGACCGCGGCGGTGCGGATCCGGTGGGTGATGTCGGGGGCGGTATCGGCGACGCGGGTGACGTTGAGCCAGGCCCCGTGGCTGACGACCCCGCGGCGAACCGCCATCCCCACCGCAGCGAGGAGGCCGGTGCGGCCGAAGACGCCGTTGAGCCCAGAGTCGCGGGCGGCGCCGCAGCGGAGCCGGCGGATCGTCCCCTCGAGGCCGGCTTCCATCCGCTCGACGCAGCCGCCGGCATCGTGGCGGTCGAGCCCGAGATCCTCGAGCGTGGCGATGAGGGCGATCTGGATCTGCCCCGGGCCGTGAAGGATCGCACCACCACCGCGGCCGAGAAAGCGGACGTCGAGGCGGCGGCGGGCGAGCTCCTCGTCGGGGAGGTCGATGTCGCGCCTCGACCCGAGCCGGCCGATCGTGATCGAGCGCTCGAGCTCGCAGATCACGACCGTGGGCGGGCGGCCCCCCGGCTCCGAGACATCCCAGGCGAGCCGGTCTTGCATCGCCCCCCAAGCGTCGAGGCCGATCGGGCCGGCGAGCCACACGGCGACGCCCCGGCGGGCGGGACGGCCATGGCCGACGGTGGAGCGGGACGGCGGTGTCGGGGCAGCGGGCATGCCCCGTTGTAGCACCCGTCCGCAGCCCGCCGCCACGCCGGCCCGCGACGGCCGCCCGCGGGGCCCTGGAAGCCCTAGGAGCCCTGCCGCAAGCGGGCAGAAGCCCGGCCGGCCATCACCGCAGCCGAGAGCCCGCTCCAGCCGGATCGCGGCACCCGCTCGATGCTTGGCCTCATGCCGATCACTCCTTCGCCGCCGGCTCGCTCTCGGCGGCGTCATTCGGGAAGCCCCAAAAAGGCTTGCACTTAAAGACGTGCGGCTTCTCGCGGCTGAACGACGGACACACGCCGAGGGTGATTAACCGATTCCCCTCACCGACATTCATTTCCACGATGCTTTCCCGATTGTCTCGCCACCACTCTTCAAACCGCTGAACTTCGCCAGGCGAAGCCTTCCAGAGCCGCAGAGCAGTCGTCACCAGGCGATGGAGTTCATCCCCGGTGAGATTGGGGGAGTAGAGCCCCAAGCTCACGACCTTCCCCTGCTCGATGTGGGCATAGGCCCGTTCGGCCGGAAACGAGATCGCCTCCCCTTCATATTCCACTGAGAACTCGCGATTCCCCCAAGCTTGAACCAATTCCCCGATCTCAGGATGCTTCTGGATCGTTGCCTTTTCCTCGTCGCTCAACGGGATCGCATCCGGCGAGGGAGGACTGTCGAGGCGAAGCTCCACCGCCGCCTTCTGCTCCGGCTCCATGGCACACGAGGCCACAGCTGAGAACACGAACCCGGCCATCACCGCTGCGGTGAGCCTGTACGCGCTGGATCGCGGCTCCCGCTCGATGCTCTGCCCCATAACGATCACTCCTTTGCCGCCGGCTCGCTCTCGGCGGCGTCATTCGGGAAGCCCCAAAACGGAATGCATTTAAAGACATGCGGTTTCTCGCGATTGAACGAGGGACACACCCCGACGGACACCACCTTATCTGCCTCTCCGATGTTTATTTCCACAATGCGCTCCCGATTATCTCGCCACCATATTTCGAACTTTTGAACCGCCTCGGGCGAAGCCTTCCAGAGCCGCAGGGCCGTTGTCATCAGGTGATGGAGTTCCTCCCCGGTGAGATTCGGCGAGTAGAGCCCCACGCTCACGACCTTTCCCTGCTCGCTGTGGGCATAGGCCCGTTCGGCCGGGAACGAGATCGTCTCCCCTTCGTATTCCACTGAGAACTCCCGATTCCCCCAAGCTTGAACCAATTCCCCAATCTCAGGATGCTTCCGGAGCGTCGTCCTTTCCTCGTCGCTCAACGGGATCTCATCAGGTGTGGGAGGTCTGTCGAGGCGAAGCTCCACCGTCGGCTTCTGCTCCGACTCCATGGCACACGAGGCTCCGACGATGAGAGAAATCACACCGACACAAAGGATGCGCGGAGCCGTCAGGAGCCGCCCGATGCCCCGACGAGCCAATTCTTCAGTATGCACATTTGGCCCCTGGTGAGTTGCGGATGATGTCGAGCCGTTGTTTCACCCAATCAGTCCGTCCATCGCCTCCCATACCGCCCCATACCGGCAGGATGGAATCACGGATGTACCTCCAGCGATCGTTCTTGTCGGCGGGGTCTGTATCCATCCAATTCGCAAAAGGATAAATCCCCACAGCGTCCACGAACGTCGGGCAGCCGAAGCTCTCGAGCCCTGACTTGGCATTCCACGAGAAGGCTGGCTTCAGTGCCGGGGACAATCGCGCCATATCCGCATAGTACTTGTTGAGCACATCGGTCTGCTCCCGCTGTGCAAGATACTTTGCTCCAGCGACGACGTCCCCCCGATCGATCGATTCCCATGCTCTGATATTCTCCGGATCACGCAGCCCCATCCGACGGATCCCCTCGGCTCCGAAAACGGCAGCCTGCGTGCCGACGTCATCGCGGATGGCATTCAACGCGGAGCGATCCGCTCACTTCGCGGCGGCAAGCGGCTTGATGCGGAGGTTGCGGTAGCGGATCGTGCCCACGAGTCCCCCGTGGATC
>CAJAYZ010000624.1 GCA_903949225.1 uncultured Planctomycetaceae bacterium | reverse complement strand
GGGATGTGGGCTGCCGTCGGCCTTCTCATCGGCTCGCTCCCGGTCGAACCGGCTGCGAGCCTCGAGGTGATCGCCGCATCGATGGGGCATGGATGCGGTCTGGTCGTCCGCGGTCCCGCCGGACGCTGCCTGGTGTACGACGCCGGGAGGCTTGGCGCCGGTGTGGCGGCGGGGCGCGGGCTTTCGGCGTTGCTCTGGAGCGAGGGGATCGGTCGCATCGACACGCTCGTCATCTCCCATGCCGACACCGATCATTTCAACGGAGTTCCCGATATCCTCGAACGCTTCGAGATCGGCTGCATCGTTGTCCCCGAGGCCTTTCTGGCGAGTCCGGCCCCCGCCGTCGCCGAGATCCTGGCGAGGATCGCCGCCGCAGGAATCCCCCTCAGGGCCGTCGCGGCCGGAGACGAGATTCCCTTCGATCCGCTCTGTCGCGTCCGCGTGCTCCACCCACGCGCGGCGGATGGGCCGATGCCCCCCTCCCCCGACAACGAGACGAGCCTCGTCGTGGCGGTTGAGTCGGCAGGCCGGAGGGCCCTCCTCACCGGTGACCTCGAAGGGCCCGCACTCGACCGGTTCGTGGCTGGCGATCCCGGCCCCTGCGACCTCCTGGTCGCCCCCCATCATGGCAGCCCGTCGAGCTTGCCCCCGCGTTTGGCGCGGGCGACGGCGCCCGAGTGGGTGATCGTGAGCGGCGCGGCGGGGCCGCGCTTCGAGGAAGTGCGCCGGGCCTATGCAACGGCGGCCGGTGCCGACCGTCTGGCTCGGGTCGTGCTCACCGACGGGGCGGTGCGGATCCGCCTCACGGCGGCAGGCTCCGAGGGGAGCCAATTCCAGGAGGGACGGTGGCAATCGGTCGCGGCAGCACCAGCCGTCACGCCGCCGACCGCGACAACCACGACCTCGACTGCGTCTTCCGGGCCGGCAGCGCCCTGATCGGGGGAATTACCGCGGTGGAATTACCGCGGCACGGCATCCCCGCCCGGATCACGCGAATCCCCAATCGCATTCCAGTGGAGGCTGTCGAGATTCATCATCCCGCCGGCCTGTTGTGGATGGAGGAATCGGACATAGACATCGTGGCGGCCAGCGACCGGCGTCCAGGTGGCCGACCGCTCGTAGAACTGCTCCCACTGGCCATTGACCTCCACCGGCACCGTCGCCAAGAGCGGCCCGTCCACGGCGTCGAGGCGCAGCTCGACGGCCCCGCCAGCTCCGGCCGACGCCATCTTCAGTGTCGCGCCCCCGACCGCATCGAGGGGGACGTCGCGGAACAGGAGCCAATGGTCGTGATTGACCGCACCGAGAAATTTTCCCCCGCCGGCATTGCCGGAAGCGAGCACCTGGGGGCCATGGATCTCATCGGCGGTCTCGGCCTCGGTGAGCCTCGGCCGGAGAAACACCGTGGCCGTGCCGGCAAGTGCAGGAATCGCGCCAACGCCGCGGTCGAGGTAGGTTGCCTCGAGCCGGTAGCGGCCCCCCTTGCTAACCTCCTCCGGCGTCACCGGAATGCTCCCGACAAAGCCGGTGAACACGCGCGTCAGCGCCGAGGGGGTGAGCGAATAGATCCAGCCCACCATCTCGCGGATCTCGTCGGGAGTGTGATGGGAGTGGGGGATCATCGGAATCTTTCCCCACACGCCCGTTGAGCCCTTGAGAACGCGCTCGACCGAGGCTTCGAGCGCCCCCTCCTTGCCACGGTACTTGTTGGCCACCTCCACCAGCGGCGGGCCGACGCGCGCTTGGTCGACGGCATGGCAATTGAAACAGTCGCTCCGCCGCATCTGGTCGAGCCCGGGGGGAACGGCCGCAGCCCCCTCGGCGACATGGCCGGCCTGCACGGCTGCCCGCGGGACATCCTCCGACATCAATTCCTCGAGCCCGTCGGCATCGGCCGCAGCCGTGTCGTTCGTGCCGTCCTCGTGGTCGCGGATCACGAGTCGGAACTCGATCGTCTTCTCGGGGTCGAAGAAATCACCGTCGGAAGGGCTCGCGAACCGGACCTCGGGGCGGGCGTTGCCGACGACCACCGGCACCGACGCGCTCCGCTCGGCTCCGGAAGAATCGCGGACGACCAATTCCACGGTGTAGACACCAGGCTCGGTGAACGAGAGGGTGGGGTGGGCCTCGCCCGACGCGACCTCGAAAGTCGCGGCGGCGGGCACGCCTTCCCCCAGCGACGAAGCGGTGGCCGCCTCCCCGTCAGGAGTGCGGATGATCCGCCACTGATGGTCGAGACGATCGCCGTCCTTGTCGAACGTTCCCTCGCTTGAGAGCTTCACCGTCAGCGGATGACGGCCGATGTTGTTCTCCGCGGTGGCCACCGCCACCGGCGCCCGGTTGCCGCGGACATAGTCGATCCGCACGAGCCGGGCGTTGGCATTCACTCCCCACGTGTCGCCGTATTCGAGGAGATAGAGCGCCCCGTCGGTGCCGAACTGGAGGTCGATTGGCCGCGCGAACGGCCGGTCGGGGAGGAACGACTCGATGCCGGCGACCCGCTGCTCGTCGTCAAGTCGGACGACTTTGATCCAGTTCCGCGTCCATTCGTAGATGAACAGGCAGTTGTCGTAGCGGGAGGGGAAGCGCGTCGGCGAGTCGCCATGGTCGGCCTCGTGGTAGACCGGTCCCGCGCAAGCCGTCCGGCCCCCTTCCCCGAGTTCCGGGAACGCTGCCGAGGCGCCGTACGGATACCAGAGGAAGGCAGAGCGTGCCGGAGGGAGGACGCTCGAGCCGGTGTTGTTCGGGGAGGCGTTGACCGGTGCGGCCGCATCGAAGAGTGGCCCGACGGCCCCGGTGGCGAAGTCGTAATCGGCGTAGGCGAGGTTGTCGCCGATGAAGTAGGGCCAGCCGAAATTGCCCGGCCCCTTTGCCTGGTTGATCTCGTCATAGCCCCGCGGGCCACGCGGGCCCTCGCCGCCGGCGTCGGGCCCGACCTCCCCCCAATAGACCGTGCCGGACTGCGAATCGACCGACATCCTCCAGGGATTCCGGCAGCCCATGCAGTAGATCTCCGGCCGCCCCGAGGAGCCGTCGCGAGGGAACAGATTTCCCTCGGGGATCTCCACGCTGCCGTCGACACGGGGCCGGATGCGGAGGATCTTGCCGCTCAACGACGCGGTGTTGGCCGACGACTTTTGTGCGTCCCAGGGGGCCTTCTCCGGGCGCTCGTCGATCGGCGCGAAGCCCTGCGAGTCGCCATGGGGATGGGTGTTGTCACCGGTGGCGATGAACAGGCAGCCATCGGGGCCGAAGGCGAGTGATCCGGCATGGTGGCAGCATTCCTTCCGTTGCTCCTGGAATTCGAGGAGCAGCTTCTCGGAGGTGAGATCGAGAAGGCCGTCACGGATCGTGAACCGACTGACGTGCTGCCCGTCGAAGTCGGGGGGGGAGTACTGGAGAAAGACATGCCCGTTGTCGGCGAAGTGGGGATCGAGCGCCAGGCCGATGAGGCCGTTCTCCTGGGCGGTCGTGACGGTCAACTCACCGACGAGCCGCGGCTCGCGGGCACTCCTGTCGAGGGCGCGGAGACGACCGCCGAACTCGATCCAATAGACGGTGCCATCCGGGGCGACCGCCAGTTCCATCGGTTGCGTGAGTCCGGACAGGAGGGTCGTCGCCTCGAAGCGGGCCGGGTCGAGGTCGGGCTCCGCGGCGAAGGCCACGAGCGGCGAAAGCAGCGCTGCGGCCGCCGTCAGCCACTTCCACACGCGCGATCCCGTCGGCCGTTCCAATCCCCGTCGTGCCATGCTCATCGCCTCTCCCTCGCACTCAGGCTGCCTTGACCGTCTCGGCCGCAGGTTGCCTGGTCTCGTTTCTCATCCGCCATCCGGCCGCCGCGAGAAGGACGAAGTTTGCCACGAGGAACGTGAAGAACTCCGTCTGGCCCCCCTGGCCGAAGCCATACGAATGGAGGCCCGCGCCGAGGAGGAAGTTGACGCCATACCACGACATCCCGATCACCGCCGCGCCGAGAACGGCGCCGGCAGCCAGACCGAAGTTGCCGATCCACCCGGCATAGCGGCCGTGGAGGATCATCATGTACGCCAGCAGCGACACCAGCGCCCAGACTTCCTTCGGATCCCATCCCCAGAATCTCCCCCAGGAGACGTCGGCCCACAGGCCGCCGAGAATCGTGCCAGCTGCGAGGAGGATCACCGCCACCTGCATCGACTTGTAGATGTAGCCAGCGAGTTCGACGCAGGCCTCGGGTGGCCGCGATCTTCCCCCGCTTCCCCGCGGATAGCTGCCGAGGAGATAGTGGCCCAGCGACAGAATCCCCAAGCCCCAGGCGAGAGCGCCGGCAGCGTAGCTCGAGACAATCGTGAGGACATGGATCGTGAGCCAGAAGTTGTCGCGAAGGACCGGCTGCAGCGGACTGAACTGCTTGCCTGGAATCGGGAAGAACCAGGCGATGAACGTTCCGGCGAAGGCCACCGCGGCGACGACGAGCCCGAACGACTTCCGCCGGTAGACCTCCGGCACCTCGGCGGCGAACGTCCCGCGCCGCCAGGAGGACGGCACGCTGAAGAGCGACACGACGGTCGTGAGGATGACGCGGGGGAGATACCACACCGCCGGAGCGAGCACCGACCAGCCGACGAGCCAGACGACGAGGTTGTTGAGGTTGGGGATGCTCCGGTCGACGTCGGTCTGCGGGAAGAGATTGATGATCGTCCGCCCGCCCGCCGCGTACGGCGCCATCGCCAGGATCCAGAGCACCAGCCCCGAGAGGGCGATCCGGGGGAGGAGGAGCAGCCAGTTGATGGCTCCCCATCCGCGGGCTCCGCCGTGGAGACGGGCACGCGTCGCATCGAGGGGCGTCGCCTCGCCGGGGATCATCGAGCCGACAGGAGGGGGCACCGCCGTCATCCGCCAGGCATCGCTCATGCCCGTGGCCATGATCGGCGCGAGAAGGAAGGAGAGACCGAGGAACGTGAGAAAGAAGGGGACGTAGATCACCGTCTCGTACATGTTCGTCACCGGCGCCCAGCCGGTGATCGCCACGCGTGAGGCGAAGGCCTGCGCCGTCCAGGCCAGTTGGAAGAGGAGGAGGAAGGTGGCGACCCAGAACAGCGGCACGCGCACTCGGCCGATCGACACCGCATAGGCAGCCAGAGCGAGCAGCGCCGCCACCCACGACATCCGGAACGGGTCGCCGACGTTGTAGGTCACTTCCCGCTTCGTGCTCCCGACGGGCGGATAGCGGGTATGACTGAGGAGATCGGCGTCGGGGCGTTCGATCGGCAGGCTCTCGCGGAGGGGTTCGACCGCTTCCCCGAGGCTGCGGAGCCGCGAGGCGAGGTTTTCCGTTGCCGCTGCCACATCGGCCGGTCGCCCCAGGTCGGTGACCGGCGCCTTGACCGCCGCAGCCACCGTCTCGAATGCCGCCCGGACACCACGGACCCGGTCGGCCGGATAGCCCTGGAGAAGATCGGGCTCGGCATCGAGAAGCGTCGGCCAGGCGAGCCAGGCCGGCATGTCGTCTTCCGTGCTCCGTTCTGCCTCGAGGGCGTCGGCGTGGAGGGCCGGCACCACATGGAGGCTGCCACCATTGTCGTAGAGCGCCTCGCCGAGGGCGGTGAGGCGATCGCCGAGGCGACGAACGCCGCGGCGGATGTCGGCCGGGGCGTCGCCGGACACGGCCAGGGCATCGACCGCCTGCCGCAGTGTCGTCAGGCGGGGAATCACATCTTCGGTCGGAAAACGGGTCGAATTGCCCATCACCTCGGCGAGCCCCTGAAGGGCGCCGTCGACGTCGGTCGCCAGCGCCTGAGGGAGCTTTTCGCGGAGCGGCTTCCAGGTGGTGACCAGTTGCTCGAAGGTCCGCAGGAAGCGTGTCCGACCGACGGCATCGTCAGCGGCCCGGAACACGAGTTGGCGCCAGGTGACGTAGGCCTGCCAGAGTTGCTCGACCTTGGCATCGACCCCCTCGGCCTGGAACTGCCGACCCTCCTTCATCGCCTCCGTGCGGCGGCCGTCGAGATCGATGAGGCGTTGGCGGAGCGGCTCAGAGTCGGCCACGTCGGAGGGAGCTGCGTACTTCAGCCGCACCCGCCCCTTGGGCGTTTCGGCGAACAACTCGAGGCCGAGGAGCTTCCGCAATTCCTCATGCTCGGCAGTCAAGAACGGAACATCCTCCCAGGCGGCCGGCCGGACGAGCCAGTCGAGGAGGAGTTCGTCGGCATGCCACTTCGTCAGCGGCTCCCCGGTCACGACGGCAAGCTTCGGCTCTTGGACATGGCAGATCGTCTCGACATGCCGACGCGCGAAGGTGTCCAGCGGCATGATCCGTCCGTCCTCGAGGACGGGGATCGATCGCCACGCGTGCAGGGAGGGAGAGAGCCCCGGCGCCGGCGGGGCGGCGCCTGCCGAGACGGCCGCGGCAGCCCCGATGGCAACCAGCGCCGCCGCGAAGAGAGCGCGGAGGCCTGCGATGGAAGGGATTCGGAGCGTGGTCATCGTGCACCTCTTGGTCGGTTGGCCAGGGCGTTCCCAGGAGCGTTACGCCGATCGCGTCGCTTGCCCGGTCGCGCAGCGGCATGGTCCCCCTCCGGTCCCTGCGGGACCGGTGCGGAAGCGTCGTCGCCGCCCTCGTCCTGCCGCCGTGGGC
>CAJAYZ010000623.1 GCA_903949225.1 uncultured Planctomycetaceae bacterium | reverse complement strand
CCGGGAGAATCAGTCCACTTGGAAAACCTCCGGTTTTCTCGAGTGCTCCGCACTCGCGACCGCCTCGTGCGGTCGGGCCGGCAGTTTATCCACAGCCTGCTAGCAATGTTCTACGTTCCTCGATGCCAGACGCGAAAGCGCCGCGGGCAAAGTTCGGCGGCCCATAGCCCACAGGATGCGGGGAGGATTGGTAGGATTTGAGGGGCGTTGACCGCAGAACCTGCGGCGCGAGGACTCTTGGCACCCGATCGGGGATCCCCAGATGCGAGCGCGGTTTCAATCGTCGATTGGCGGCTCTGTGTTGATTCGCCTCCTCCTCGTGTCGGCGATCTTCCCGCTGACGGCTGGCCGGAGCGCCGAGCCGACGACGGCCCCAGAGCGGATCGTGTGGCGGACGCCGGTGTCGGCCGCCGCCTCCGGGGACGGTCGCTGGCTCGCCACCGCCAACCGGGCCTCCGGGACAGTGTCGCTCGCCGACCTGAACGGCGAACGTGCCGGCACGCTTGCCGACGAGCTGCCGATCGGCCGACGTCCCGGCGCCATCGCAGCGCGGGGCAAGGATGGCTTCGTCGCGGTCACGACCGAGTCGGGGGATCTCGTCACGCTTGCCGTGAAGGATGGCCGCCTCGCCGAGACCGGCCGGGTCCATCTCGGCTTCGAGCCGCACGATGTCGCCCTCTCTCCCGACGGCGCCACCGCGTGGGTTCCCCTGGCAGCCACGGCCGCGGTCGTCGCGGTCGATCTCGACGCGCTTGCCGTCTCGGCGCCGATTCCCACCGGCCCCCTCCCCCGCTTCGTCGCCGTCTCCCCCGATGGCGCCACCGTCGCCGTCTCCTGTGCCGCCGGCGCCGAGATCGTCCTTGTCGATGCCTCCACCAGGCTTGTCCGCTCCCGTCATCCCTTCAAGGGGCTCAACATCGGCCAGCCGGCGTTCACGCCCGACGGCGCCACGCTCTACTTCACTTTCACCTACGACGGCGGCGGCACGATCTCCCCCGGCGACATTCGCCGCGGCTGGGTGACCGGGAGCCGGCTCGGCAAACTCGCCATTGAGCCCGACGGCGGCACGCTCCATGGGCTGACGCTCGACGTCCCCGGCCGGGCCGTTGGCGACGTGCTCGGATTGGCGATCGTCGACGGCGGGCGGACGGTCCTCGTCGCTGCCGGAGGCACGCACGAACTCCTCCGCTTCGATGTCGCCGCCGGGCTTCCCTGGACGCAGATCAGTGGTGCTGAGGTGATGGATCGGGCCCTTTCGACCGATGCGAAGCGCTTCCGCCGACTCGACCTCGCCGGCCGGCCTCTCGGGCTCGCCGTCGCGACCGATGGCTCGCGCGTGTTTGTCGCCAACGCCCTCCTCGATGCCGTGCAGGTGGTCGATCCGACCGGGCTGGAGCTGCTTAGCGCAATGACGCTTTCCCGGGGCGAGGTACCGACGGCCGAAGAGCTGGTGATCCGCCGCGGCGAGGCGATCTTCCACGATGCGCAGCGGAGTCTTGATCAGTGGTACTCGTGCCACACCTGCCACTGGGAGGGGGGCGGGAATACGGTCACGTTCGACACGCGCAACGACGGCTCCTCCGCGACCTACAAGACGGTGTTGCCGCTCTGGCACCTTGATCAGACCGGTCCCTGGACCTGGCACGGCCGGCAGACGGACGTTGGCACCGCGGTGAAGACGTCGATGATCGAGACGATGCAGGCGCCGGAGCCGAGCGACGACGACGTTGCCGCGCTGACGGCCTTCCTCACCCGGCTCGAGGCCCCGCCGAGCCCATTTCGCGCCCCCGATGGGAGCCTGT
>CAJAYZ010000622.1 GCA_903949225.1 uncultured Planctomycetaceae bacterium | reverse complement strand
CGGCCGCCGCTGGGCCGGCGGCGATCGTGACCGGGGCACTTGCCGGAGTGGCGCTGTGGCTCGGCGGATCGGCAGCGGCAGGGGTCGCCGAGCGGGCCCTGCGGCCAGGGGCACCGTTCCCTGATGCGAAGGCAGGGCAGCGGATCGACTGACGCCTCGCGTCAGTCACCGCGGCGGTCGGGGCCGTTGCCGTAATCGGTGAGCTGCCCGTTGTCGCTTGCCACGCGGAGGGCATTGAGGACGGCCACGACATCGATCGCCTCCTGGACGAGCGCCCCGGCTGCCGGCGAGAGGAGCCCCGCGGCCGCGAATCCCATCCCCACGAGGCTCGCGGCCATGCCGCCGACGGCGCTTTGCAGCGCGATCGTGCGGAGGCGCTTGCCGATGTGGAACAGCTCGTCGACCCGCTCGAGCGCCGAATCCATGACGACGGCGCCGGCGGCCTCGCCAGTGACGTCGTTGGCCGTCCCCATCGCGATCCCGACGGTGGCCGCCGCGAGCGCCGGCGCGTCGTTGATCCCATCGCCGACAAACAGCGTCGGCGCTTGCTTCGTCGCCTCTTCGACGATCCGCAGCTTCCCTTCCGGTGAGATGCCGGCGTGAACCTCCGTAATCCCGACATGGTCGGCAAGCCACTTCACCTCGCTCTCGCGGTCGCCCGAGACGAGCATCACCCGTGTGAGCCCGTGGGCTGGCCCGAGGTGCTCGACAAACGTGGCGCCGTCCTGCCGTGGGCGGTCGCGGAAGCGGAGCAGGCCTACCGGTAGGCCGTCGACGACAACGACACACTCGAGCCCCCCGGCGGCGGCCGGCAGCCCGTCGACGCCGGCGACGGCGGCGAGCTTCGTCCGGCTCGTGATCGCCACCTCGCGGGTCGCTCCCGCGAGGCCCACGCGCCCCGTGAGCCCCTGCCCCGGCCGCTCCGAGACCTCCTCCACCGGAAGCGGCCCGCCGAGATCGGCCGCCGCCGCCGCCACCGCCGCGGCGAGGGGATGCTTGGAATAGGCCTCGAGGGCGGCGGCGAGGCGGAGGATCTCGTCGCGGTCGATTTCCCCGAGCGCGACGACCTCGGTGAGGTGGGGCGTGCCGTAGGTCAGCGTGCCGGTCTTGTCGAAGATCCCCGTCCGGCAGGTGGCGAGCCGTTCGAGGATCGCCGGATCGCGGATCACGATCCCGCGCCGGGCCGCCAGCGACACCGCGCCAATGATCGCCACCGGAATCCCGATCAGGAGCGGGCAGGGGGTGGCGACAACGAGCACGGCGAGGAATCTGGTCGCCTCACCGCTCACCCACCAGGCCGCGCCGGCCACGGCCAGCGCCAGCGGGGTGTAGAGCGCCCCGAGGGAGTCGGCGAGCCGGCGGAGGCGGGGGCGATGCTCCTCGCTCGCCCGGAGGACATCGACGATCCTGGCATAGCGGCTGTCGCCCGCCACGCGCGCAGCGCGGATCTCGAGCGCTCCCTGGCCATTGATCGCCCCCGACAACACCGCCACCCCCGGCGCCTTCTGCATCTGCCACGGCTCGCCGGTGAGATAGCTCTCGTCCATCGTCCCGTGCCCGGCCACCACCTCGCCGTCGACCGGGCAGATCTCATGGGGGAAGACGACGACGACATCCCCCACGGCCACCTCAGCAAGCGCCACATCGATGATCCCTCCCGCTTCGCGGCGGTGGGCGAGCGTCGGCATCCTCCGGGCCAGTGCCTCAAGCACACTTCCCGCCCGGCTCACCGCGCGAGCCTCGAGCGCCTTTCCACCGGAGAGCATGAGGACGACGAGCACACCGGCCAGCCACTCGCCGAGGCAGACACT
>CAJAYZ010000621.1 GCA_903949225.1 uncultured Planctomycetaceae bacterium | reverse complement strand
GATGCGTGGAAAGCTCTTGCTTGTCGTCGGCGAGCTCGACCAGAACGTTGATCCCGCCTCGACGATGCAGGCGGCCGCGGCGCTCGTGAAGGCTGGCAAGGATTTCGAACTGCTCGTCATGCCGGCAACGGGCCACGGCGCCGCAGAAACCCCCTACGCCTCGAGACGCCGGGCGGAGTTTCTCCTCCGGCACCTGGGAAGCCCCACGGCGCCGTGACGGCCTGACCAGCCAATGACGTTCTTGCTCAGCCGTCGGCGGCCGGCACCCCACGGCGGCCGAGGATCAGCGCCAGGCCCGGCCCCGCCGCCATCGTCGTGAACACACACATCAGCACGCAGGCGACGTAGAGGCGCAGATCGATCAGCTCGCGCTCGAAAGCGGCTTGCGCCATCACGATCCCGAGGATTCCGCGGGCATTGAGGCCGCAGCCGACGGCGAGCGATTGCCGGTTGTCCATCCCGGCCATCTTCCCGCCCACGAACACGCCGGAGATCTTCCCGAGGAAGGCCACCACCGTGATCAGAGCGACAAGCCAGGGATCGAAGCCCTTGATGAAGTCTGCCTTGATCGCCATCGAGACGAAGAAGATCGGCGTGAACACGGCATAGGCAAACTCCGCGATCGTGGCGAACGGCTCGGGATGGCGCTCGGCGACGTCGGCGAGGGCGATGCCGACGATGAAGGCCCCAAGGAACGAATGGAGCCCGAGGTGCTCCGAGCCCGCCGCCCCGAGGAGGGCCAGGAGGATCACCGCCGTGATGAAGGCGCTCGGCCGCGGCAGGGTCTCGTAGATCCACTCCATGATCCGGGGGAGAAGGAGCTTGCCGAGGAGGATCGTGCCGCCGATAAAAAAGAACACCATCCCGAGGACGACGGCCCCCTGCCCCTTGGCCGTCGCCTGCGGGCCGAACTCGGCGAGGATCACGGCAAACAGCCCCCAGCCGACGAGATCGTCGACGAGCGTCGCCGACATGATCGTCCGCCCGATGTCGCTCTTGAACAGCCCCATGTCGAGGAGGATTCTCGCGATGACGGGATTGGCCGAGAGGGAGAGGAGCGAGCCCATGAACAGCGCCGTCGAGAAGCGGTCTTTGTCGGTGACGCCGATCACCGTCGGGAAGACGTAGCACATCAGGAAGCCGAGGATGAGCGGGACGAACGTCCCCACCGTCCCCACCGAGAGCGCCTTGCGGCCGAGGCGGCGGAACTCGCTGACGGAGATCTCGAGGCCGATCGTGACGATGAAGAACAGCATCCCCACGCGCGCGATTGCGTCGCGGGCGCTCGTCACCGGGCCCGTCGGCGGAAAGAGCCAGGCGAACAAGTCCGGGGAGAGCCGGCCAAGGATCGTTGGCCCGAGCACGAGCCCGCCGGCGATCTCGCCGACGACGGCCGGGATGCCGAGCTTCCGCGCCACCTGCCCGAGGACGAGCGCTGTGAACAGCATCGCCGCGAGGTGGAGCGAGAGCACCGTCCAGTCAGCCGGGGTCATGGGGGCGTTCATCCGGGGAAAAAGAAGCCGCATGGCGGCCGGGGCGCCGTGATCGGGCAAGCCCCTCAAAGATACCCGTCGAAACGACCATTGTGTAGACAGTCTTTTGTCCGTTTTCCCCGCTCCTTCCCGGCTGACCGCGAATCTGCCATCGTTTGCAGACCGTGGAGATCCCTCGAAGGAGTCGTCGATGCCGATCCGTGCCCTTCCCCTGCTCGTCCGCTGTTCGCTCCTGCTCGTGGGTTTCGTCGCCGGCCTTTCCGCCGGGCTTCCTGCCGCCGAGCCAAGGGGATCCACCCCCAAGGTTTTGCCCCCCACGGCCCCGGCGTTCCGCGGCACGATCAACCTCCGTGCCAAGGACTCCACCCCCGATTTCCCGCAGCCCGTTCAGGCGCCCCGCGGCGCGCCAAACGTCCTCCTCATCCTCCTCGATGACGTCGGCTTCGGGGCCTCGAGCGCCTTTGGCGGCCCCTGTCGGACGCCGGTCCTCGAGGCGCTTGCCAAGCGGGGCCTCCGCTACACGCAATTTCACACCACGGCCCTCTGCAGCCCGACGCGCGCCGCCCTGATCACCGGCCGCAACCATCACGCCGTCCACTCTGCGGCGATCACCGAAGCAGCCACCGGCTTCCCCGGCTACGACTCTGTCATGCAGAAGGACACGGCGACCGTCGCCGAGGTTCTCAAGCTCAATGCCTGGAGCACCGCCTGGTTTGGAAAGAACCACAACGTTCCCGATTGGCAGACGAGCCAGGCCGGGCCGTTCGATCTGTGGCCGACCGGACTCGGCTTCGAGCACTTCTTCGGCTTCATCGGCGGCGATACCCACCAATGGCGACCGGCGGCGATCGAAGGGACGAAGCCGGTCGAGCCCTACCTCGACAATCCCGACTATCACTTCGACGACGACCTCGCCGACCGAGCGGTGAAGTGGATCCGCACCCAGAAGGCCGTCGCGCCGGAGAAGCCCTTCTTCCTCTACTACGCGCCGGGCGCCACCCACGCCCCGCACCACCCCCGCAAGGAATGGGTCAAGAAATACGCTGGCACCTTCGACGCCGGCTGGGATGTGATCCGCGAGGAGACGCTCGCCCGCCAAAAGGCCCTCGGCATCGTGCCGGCCGACACGGAGCTCGTTCCTCTCGCCCCCGGCATCCCCGCCTGGGCGAGCCTCACGGCCGATCAGAAGAAGGTCTACGCCCGGATGATGGAGGTGTATGCCGGGTTCCTCGAGCAGACCGACCACAACGCCGGCCGGGTGATCGAGGCGATTGAGGCAGCCGGCGAGCTCGACAACACGCTCGTTCTCTACATCGTCGGCGACAATGGCGCCAGCGCCGAGGGGAGCGCCCAGGGGCTCCTCAACGAGATGACGTTCTTCAATGGCGTGAAGGAGGATCCGGCCAAGGTTCTCGCACGCGTCGACGACATCGGCTCCTGGCAAACCTACAACCACTATCCCATCGGCTGGGCGCACGCGATGTGCACCCCCTTCCAATGGACGAAGCAGATCGCCAGCCACTATGGCGGCACGCGCAACGGCCTGGTCGTCTCCTGGCCGAAGGGGATCGCCGATCATGGCGGCGTGCGCACCCAGTGGCATCATGTCATCGACATCGTGCCGACGATCTACGAGGCCTGCGGCGTGACCCCGCCGGAAGTCGTCAACGGCATCGGGCAAAAATCGATCGACGGCATCAGCATGGCCTATTCCTTCGCCGATGCCGCCGCCCCCAGCCGGCGGACGACCCAGTACTTCGAGATGATCGGCAACCGGGCGATCTACCACGATGGCTGGGTCGCCTGCACGACGCCGCCGGTGCCGCCGTGGGACCCGGCCGCCGCGGAGGTCGACGCGATCGACGGCTACCAGTGGGAGCTCTACCACACCGACGTCGACTTCTCCCAGGCGGAGAACCTCGCCGCCTCTCATCCGGAGAAGCTTCGCGAGCTCCAACTCCTCTTCTACACCGAGGCCGCACGGCACGACGTGCTGCCGATCGACAACAGCAAGACCGCCCGCCTCGATCCGGCGATCCGCCCGAGCCTGACACGGGGACGGAAGAAGTTCACCTACGGCGACGGGATGACCAGGATCCCGGAGGGAGCGAGCCCCAATCTCAAGAACACGTCGTTTCGGATCACCGCCGACGTTGACGTGAAGGAGAAGGCCAGCGGGATGATCATCACGCAGGGGGGCCTGTTCGGCGGGATGGGCCTCTTTCTCCGTGACGGCAAGCCGGTCTACCACTCGAACTTCGTCGACATCGCCCACACCGAGATCGCCGGCCGTGATCCGCTCTCGCCAGGCCGGCATGTCGTCGCCCTCCGCTTTGCTTACGACGGCGGCGGGATCGGCAAGGGAGGAAAAGCCACGCTCGAGGTCGATGGCAAGCCAGTTGCCGAGGGGCGGATCGAGCGGACGATCCCGATCCGGGTGACGCTCGATGAATCGCTCGATGTCGGTGAGGACACCGGCACGCCGGTGACGACGAGCTACGATGTTCCCTTTCGATTCGAAGGCACTGTCGACCGCGTCGTGATCGATCTCGAATGAGCCGACTGCAAGCCCCCACGGAGGACCGATGGCCATCGAGCAGCTGACCCCGGAGCAGGCCCGCGACTGGACAGCCGAGGAGAAGGACCGCTGGTGGCTGGCGAATGTCTACCGCGGCGACATGCCGCAGCTCACGCTCCGGGCCGGCGCCACCGGCTTTCTGTTGGGAGGCATCCTCTCCGCCACGAATCTCTACATCGGCGCGAAGACCGGCTGGACGCTCGGCGTCGGCCTAACGAGTGTGATCCTCGCCTATGCCTCCTTCCGGATCCTTTCGAAGGTCGGCGTCCGTGATCTCACGATCCTCGAGAACAACGCCGCGCAGAGCGTTGCCACCGCCGCCGGCTACATGACCGGCCCGCTCATCTCCGGGATGGCGGCCTACATGTGGATCGAAGACACGATCATCCCCTGGTGGCAGATGGCGGCCTTCAACGTCGTCCTCTCGCTCCTCGGTGTTCTCGTCGCCTTCCCGATGAAGCGCCGGTTCATCAACGACGAGCAGCTTCCCTTCCCTGAGGGACAGGCCTGCGGCGTCGTCCTCGACACCCTCTACAGCGGCAGCGGCGACTCCGGGATGGCTCAGGCCAGAGCCCTGGTCACCGCGGGCGCCCTCTCCGGCTGCCTCGAGGCCCTCAAGGGGGAAAACCTCATGCGGCTTCTCCAGGAGCGGATCCTCGGGTTCACGTCATCCTTTCACCTCCCCCACGCGCTCGACGAGTGGTATTACGCGCTGGTCG
>CAJAYZ010000620.1 GCA_903949225.1 uncultured Planctomycetaceae bacterium | reverse complement strand
GCCAGCAGCCTGGTCGGCCCGAGAGCACCCGCCACCGACAGCCCGGCGAGCCCACCGGCAAGAACGCGGCGACGATCAAGCCTCGAACCGGATGCGAATCTGGCCATCGATCCCTCCCCTGGCGGCCTCGAGCGGCTGGATGCCCCACGAAGCCCGCAAAAAAACGTTCTCCCAGGGAGACTCTAGCTCAGCACGGCAACGCGGGGCAAGTTCGCGATGCCTTTCACCGGGCTTCCGCAAACCCCGCCCCGACAACACGTTACGGGCACCGGGCAGAACCCCGACAGGGCTGCGGCAGGATCGGTCAGCGTCTTCCGCGAGGGGCGAGATCGTCGATGTCGTCGGTGGCGTCCCCGCGCTCGCGGCGAAAGGCGATCATCCAGCGGCCGTTGAAGCCGGGGAGGCTCCACACGCCCCACATCCTCCCCTCGCCGTCATGCTGCCCCTCGTAACGGACGGAGTGGCGACCGAGGTAGTCTTTCAGGATCGACACCCGACCGTCGTCGCCGATCAGACCCTGGAGCGTGAACGGGCCGATGATGTCGGTGCCGACGCCATCCACCGCGCGACCATCGACGGCAAGTTGCAGCTCGTCCATCGGCTGCCGGCCATGGAAGACCTGCTCCCACCATCCCTCACAGGGGACGAGGTTTCTCGGTGTGGCATCGGGCATGACGCGGTCTCGGAGAAGGGAAAACCGGCAGGGCATCGGCGGCTTCGCAGCGGATCCGCTCCACCGCCACCAGGAAAGCTTGGTACGTGATCCGGCACACCGCGGTTCGACCAACGTCGACGACCTCGGGCTCACGATGAGACGCTGGCGGCCGTTACGGGGGCCTTTGCGGGGGCCGGCTCGATCCCGCTCGGCGGGTCAACGGGGGGCGTGGCCCCGCCCGTGCCGGTGAGCCGGAGGACGAACACTGTCAGGTCGTCCCACAGCGAGTAGGCCACCGGCGTCAGCAGGAGGGTGAGGAGCAGGGAAAGCACCTGACCGCCGAGGATCACCTTCGCCATTCCCGCCCGCGATGCGGCCCCCGGCCCTTCCCCCATCGCCATCGGGATCATCGCCGCCACGAGCATCACCGTCGTCATCAGGATCGGCCGGAGGCGGACGGCGTTGGCCTCGAGGATCGCCCGGTCGCGGGGCACGCCCCGGCTACGGAGGACGTTCGTGTAGTCGACCTGGAGGATGCCGTTCTTCTTGACGATGCCGAACAGCATGAACAGGCCGAACATCGCGTAGATGTCGAGATTCGTGCGGAGGAGGATCAGCGACAAGATCGCAAACGGGATCGTGAGGGGGAGGGCGAGGAGAATCGTGATCGGATGGACGAGGCTCTCAAACTGGGCCGCGAGGATCATGTACATGAAGAGGAACGCCAGCGCGAAGGCGATGACGAAGTTGGCCATCGTGTCGTTGAGGTTCTTCGCCTGTCCGATGAACTCCCAGCGGTAGTCGGCCGGGAGGTCGAGCGTCTTCACGAACGCCGCTAGATCGTCGACCCCCTCGCCGAGCGCCTTTCCCTCGAGGTTGGCCGACACCACCACCTGCCGCTGCCGGGAGAAGCGCTCGATCGTGCTCGGCCCCTGCGCCTCCTCGAAGTCGGCAACGTTCCCCAACTCCACCACGCCAATGCCCGGCTTCGACGAGGGCACCGTGAGCCGGGCGATGTCGGCCGGATCGTCCCGGAATCCCCGGTCAGCGCGGAGCCAGACGTCGTACTGCTGGTCGGCCTCCTTGTAGGTGCTCACCGGGAAACCGCCGACGAGGACGTTGGTCGTGGCCGAGATCGCCTGGACGGAGACACCAAGCTCGCTTGCCCGCTCCCGGTTGGGAACGATCCGCATCTCAGGCTTGCGGAACGAAAGGCTCGTGTCGACGTCGACATACGGCCCCTGGACCCGCATCCAGTCGGTGATCGTCTGGGAATACTGCTGGAGCTTCTCCATGTCCGGGCCACGGAGATTGAGATCGATCATCACCTGGCGGAAGCCCGAGGCCGCGATCGCCGCCACGTCCTGCACCGCCGCACGGAGGTCGGGGTAATCGACGAGGATTTTCCGAGCATCCTGCATGACCTCAAACTGGCTGTACTCCCGCTCTCTGAGATCAACAAGCCGGCAGTAGATGCCGGCGCGCGTCACCTCCCCCTGGCCCCGCGCGGTGCGGCCGCTGGTGTCCCCAATCGTCGTGAACGTCTTCGTCACGCCGCGGACGCCGCGTAGTCGCTGCTCGACCTCGGCAAGCACCTCGTCCGCTCGCTCCAGCGACGTCCCCTCGGGGAGCGTGACGACGACCTCGAACTCGCTGGTGTCGTCGCGGGGAACGAAATCCTTGCCGACGATCTTCATGAGCGTCGGAGTCGAGGCGAACACGCCAACCGAGAGGAGGACGATCAGCCAGCGGTGCTGCAGTGAAAACCGCAGCGCCCCCATGTAGAACCCCTCCACCAGACGCCACACCGGCCCACCCTTCGTGGCGGCGTGGCCGTCCTCGGCCTTGAGAAAGCGCGAGCAGAGCGCCGGCGTCATCGTGAACGAGATCATCATGCTCATGAGGATCGAGAACGCCACGACGTAGCCGAAGGAGACGAAAAACCGCCCCACTCTTCCCCCCATGAAGATCACCGGAATGAAGATCACGAGGAGCGAAAACGTCGTGGCCACAACCGCCAGGGCGATCTCCGCGGTGGCCGAGGCGGCCGCCTCCCGGGCCGACAGCCCGTACTCCTCCATGTGGCGGAAGATGTTCTCGTGGACGACGACGGCATCATCGACGACGATCCCGATGGCCAGGATCAGGCCGAGCATCGTGATGTTGTTGATCGTGAAGCCCATGAAGTCCATGAAGGCGAAGGTCGCGATCATCGACGTCGGGATCGAGAGCGTGGCGATGAGGGTCGTCCGCCAGTCACGCATGAAGAGGAGGATCGTCAGGCTGACGAGGACCGCGGCAAGGAGGAGATGGACCTGCACTTCGTGGATCGAGTTTTCGATGAACCGCGACTGGTCACGGATGATCTGAACGACGACGTCGTCCGGGAGCACCGCCCGGATCTCCTCGAGGCGGTGCTTGACCGCCTCGACGACCGCCACGGTGTTCGTCCCCGACTGCTTCTGGACGATGAGGCTGACTGCCAGATCCCCCGGCCCCGCGGCCGCCGAGAGATTCGTCCACAGCCGGCTCAGGCCGCGCGGCTCCTCGATGGAATCGGTGACCGTGCCGATGTCCTGGATGCGGATCGGCTGGCCGTGCCGGTTGGCGACGATCAGCTGGGCGAAATCGGCCGGCTCGCGGATCCGCCCCATCGTCCGCAAAACGACCTCCCTCGGCCCCTGATCGATCCGCCCACCGGGCTGCTCCTGATTCTCGCGGGTGATCGCCTGACGGACGTCCTCGATCGTGAGGTTGTCGTATTTCTGGAGCCGATCGGTGTCGATCGAGATCTGGATCGCCCGCTGCCGTCCCCCCACGAGGATCACCGCCCCGACGCCAGGGAGACTCTCGAGATCCTCCTTGATGAGTTTTCGGGCGATCTCCGTAATCTCGCGGGCGTCGCGGCGGCCGGAGATGGCAAGCGTCAGGACCGGCGCCGCATCGAGGGCAAACTTGTCGATGATCGGGCTGTCGGTCCCCTCGGGGAGCTGCCCGAGGATCGTCCGCACCTTGGCATCGATCTCCTGGGCGGCAACGGCGCCGTTCTTCTCCAGGACGAACTCGATCGCCACCTGCGACATCCCCTCCTTCGTCGTCGAGCGGAGCTGCTCGATTCCGGAGACGGTGTTGACGATC